>NZ_FXTB01000002.1:0-300000 GCF_900182605.1 Saccharicrinis carchari | reverse complement strand
ACAAAGTCGGATATAATTTTCAAATCCATAAGAAAACGTAATGGTGTCAAATACAAAAGTAAGGAATAATAAACTATTTGCTTTACAATGCTCCACTGCCCAATAATAAAAAAAGCTCCCGTGGGGAGCTTTTTTTATGTTATTATCGTTTATACCGTCTTGATTTGGTCCTCTTTTTAGGTCGACGATATTTCTTAGTTGATTTTTTGAATAAACTTCGGGTTTTTAAGTAAGCTTTCCGGTTGTATTTAGGTGAGTTCTTCCATTGACTGTCGTCGAACAGGTAAGTAATTCCTACTGTTGCGACATAAAAAAAGTCATTCCCATCGGTCTGATGAATGTTTCCGGCACGGTCGTCCCATTCTTTATGAGCATCCAGTTCGTCGTTAAAGGCTGCTGTACCAATTACTTCAGCCGTTAAACTCACCCGGTTGTTCATGTAATAATTAAGTCCTGCACCAAAGGAAACACCAGGTGCAATACCACTTCGTTCGCGCCATATCTCTCCATCGGGCTTAAAACTCCCGGGACCGTTATATTCCGTAGCATTGTATTGTATTAACGTGAGCTGACCAATAAGGTATGGATTAAAAAAGCGCTGTTTAAATAATCCATAGGCGTAATCCAAGGGCCTGAAGGTGGCACCCACACCAAATTGAATGAAGGTATTTTCGAAAGTAGCATAAGGCAAGGTACTTCCTTCATTTATTTGGGTTCCCTTCATGGAACCATAATTTAAGTCGACGCGCGCGTTGAGGTAGGAGGTATACTCCCTCTCGGCAGCAACACCAAAAACATAGTTTGTCCGGGACTCTGAAACCAAGTCGCCAAAAAACATGTTTATCCCGGCTTTAGGTTGAATTTTAAAACCTTCAAGAAACTTATTCCTCTTTTTTCTGTATTGCGACGAGGCAGAGAAAGAAAGAGATAGTATGAAGCAGGCTAACACTGCCCTAAAAACGTACTGTTGCATTTAAATTAGTTTGTTGACAGGTTTAATACGTGTAAAAATGCCAAAAAGTTTAATAAAAGCGAAATCTTTTCATTAGTATTTAAAATAAGCCGTACTCTTGAGCTAATAGAATAACAAAATTAGTGGTAAAATGAGTTATAAAAATCATCCTACCACTAAATGCGATACGTACCTCACCCTCATGTTTTGCCAGCATGGAGCAAATTAATTAGAAACGAGATACTAATGGCGCAAAAATAAAATATAAAATTGGTCTTGCACCACTATTGTGGGTTTTTTTAAAGTATTTTACTCGAAGGCCCTAAATTAATTGAGGAAAATATAAACTATATATTTCAAATTGATTTTTCGGAGCCCATTATTGCAAGAGAAGTTTAAGGTTTTCGATGTTTTTAAGATTATCCACTTTTTTACCGGTAGGGGTATAGCATAATTCTATTTCGTTGTGGAACATTTCTGCCACCTTATCTCGCACCATTTTCATCGTACTGTTAATTAATTTATTTTGTTCTGAAAATGGTTCCGATGCTATAGCAAAAGTGGAGGGCAGCCATCGCTGTGGAAATAAGGTGGATAATTTTCCCCCAGCTTTAAAAACACCCAACTCCTGATCAATCATTGTAATTATTTGAGCATGCGTATACTGCTTTAACAGACCTTTTACTTTCTCAATATTGGGTACCACAATGGCCGTGGTGTAAGCATTTTGATTGTTGTAAAGCATTATCTGGTCTATCAGTTCGCAATGATCTACAATGGCTTCCTCTATACCCTCAGGACTGTACTTTTCTCCGTCGGAACCTATCAGCAAGCTTTTAAACCGACCTTTTACGTACAGATAGTTATCCTTATCGAGATAACCTAAATCCCCGGTAAAAAGCCATCCGTCTTTAATCGTTTCTTTGGTGGCTTCCGGATTTCTCCAATAACCGTGCATCACATTTTCGCCTTTAACTACAATTTCACCTGTTTGTCCTGCACTTAAAGCTACTCCGTTATTGTCGCATATTTTTATTTGCAGATGGTTGACTACTTTTCCTGACGACCCTAATTTGTGGTAACGGGGGGTATTGGCCGATATAATAGGTGAAGCTTCGCTTAAGCCATAACCTTGATACATAGGTAGGCCAATGGCATAAAAAAACTGTTGCAAATCTAAATCCAACAACGCTCCGCCACCGATAAAAAACCTGAGGTTACCTCCAAATCCTATTTTTATCTTACTGAAAATCAACTTTTCGAATAGGGCTATCAGCGGTTTTGCGATCCATTTAATACCACGCCCCTTATTGTTTCCGGTTCCGTTATACCAATAGCTTACTGCCAGTGCCCACCTGAACATGTGCTGTGTAGCTTTACCTTTTTGCGCAATCCCCTTTTCAATGTTCTTTTTAAAATTTTTGGCCATAGCCGGAACACTCATAAGCACGTGGGGCTGGATTTCTTTAATATTGTTACTAAAATTTTTCAGGGTTTCCAATTGCGTTGCGCCCACCTGTACCGAAGCTATACTGGCACCGGTATCCATAAAAGAATACAAGGCCGCCGTATGTGCAAAAGCATGATCCCATGGCAAAACAACTAAGGTACGGTAATAAGCAGGTATGTCGATATAGCTGAAAGCCTGTTCTATATTAGCCGTATAGTTTCGCTGGGTAAGCATAATACCTTTGGGTTGTGCCGTGGTGCCCGAAGTATAGGTGATGGTGGCAATATCGCCGGGCTTGACCTGACCGCTTAGCGTCTTGTAGGCCAGCGCATCTTCCGCGATGATTTCCTTCCCGGTGTCAATAATCTGTTGGATGTCCAATTCATCTTCGTGAAGAACTGTATTGGGTTTAAACACAATAATTTTATCCAGCTGCGACAGGTTCTCTTTTATCTTTCGTACTTTGGGCAGTTGGTTTTGCGATGTGATAATATAACTGCTTTCGGAATGTTGTAAACGAAAAATCAAATCGTTATCCGCTTCTAACTTTGTAGAAAGTGGCACCGTGATGGCCCTGTTGCTCAATACAGCCAGCTCGCTTATCAGCCATAGGTTACGCCCCTCAGAAAGCAAAGCTACTCTTTGCTCCGGCTTGATGCCATATGCTCGCAAACCCAGCGCCAAATACTGCACTGTTGAAAGTGCTTCGGAGTAAGTGGTGGGCTTAAAGGTTGGGCCATCTTTCTCCCAAAGCAAGGTATTATTGGGGTATTGCGCAACTTTCTTGGTGAAAAAACTAATGATAGACTCCATTAAAAAATATTTTTTATCTGAATCGAAATATGCTCCGATCCTGAAAACTTATTGTACCAGATCCTATTTTTATATACGAACAAGTCTGTGAGAAATGCCGGTTGCTTAGCATAGCTGTAAGCAGAATCTTTGTTAATTAAACCATATAATTACCGCACTAAAAGCCGTTTGCTGCGTCATTATATATGTTTTAGCACGCGATTGCCAACAATCTTCAACATGATCGGATAGTATTAAGCCAAACCGTAAAAAGCAGGTACCTGCACAAAATAACCATCTGTATAAAACGGAGTAAAAATACTATTTATTTTAAAGGCTGCAATAAGATGGCCGGGCTCGGATTAATGAACCATTATATCGTCCGTAAAGTAGTGGTTAAATAAGTAGTGATCAAATACAAAGTCCGGTCAATTCAGATGCCTTTCAAAAAAACCGAATTGTAAGTTATGGCAATAATCGGATCTTTATCTGTTAACAGCTACCGCTGCAAGCCACTCCAATTCGCTGTTAAATAATCACCCTTAATCCATTACCGATTTGATTTTAATTATTGTAATTTCACCTCTCTAATTTTAATCGTCCAACTTTTGAAACCTATTACTACCTGTATCCTTATTTTGTTGTGGGGCATTGCTTTGCCTGCACAATACAAAGGTGTTGTGGTAGGACCCGTTGGTTTGCCTATTGAGGCAGTACAGATAAAAAATGTAAACACCGGAAAGGGTGCCGTGTCCGACAGCTCGGGGGTGTTTTTTATAAAGGCGGATGATGGAGATTTTATTGAGTTTAAGCATTTGAATTATGTAACTCTTTGTGTCCCCCTTATCACTTCCGGTTTGGATACGGTTATTTTACAATCTAAAGATTTTCCAATAGCAGAAATTAACGTGTCCACCCGGGCACACGAGGGATACGATAATATGGGTGCGATAGGAATAAAAAGAGTTCCGGCTTTTATGGGTGAGCAGGATGTGCTAAAATATTTGAGTACTTTGCCTGGTGTTACTTCGCTTGGGATGTTGGATGCAGGTATTTACGTAAGGGGAGGAAATAGTTCACAGAATGCTTATTTGGTCAATGGCATTCAACTGGCCGATCCGCAGCACATAGCCGGCATTATGTCCACCTTTGATCCCTACATCCTTAACCATTCCCGATTTTACAAGTCCGGTTACCCTTCTAAATATAACGGTTATCTATCGTCCTACATTGATATGCAGCCGGTAAATTATATGAGCCAGGATTTTACGGGCGAAATAACCCTGGGCTTGCTGGCTTCCTCGGCCAAGGCCAGAGTGAAATACGGCAAAAGGAAAAAATCGCTATTTGCCATCAGCTATCGGCATTCGTATTTTCAGTTATTGGCCAGGGGATATAACAGAAACAAAGAGGTAAACGAACAATTGCCTTCCTACACCTTTAACGATTTAAACATGGCTTTTTCTGTGCCGGTAAAAAAAGATTGGAAAGCTTCTTTTTTTGGGCTCTTCACCTCTGATGATCTCCCCATGAAATTAAACCCGGATTTTAGCTACGGACTTAATTGGGGCACATTTTCCAGTATATTGTCGTTTAGCGGATCTGTGGGCAAGGGTTCGAGCGCACTCTTTTCCGTTGGGCACAACCGTTACACCTCAGATGTAGAATTGGGAGCTACCGTCAATTCATCAACCATTAATAAAACAGCGCAGTGGAACGTAAATACAGAATTTAAGTCTGCCCTATCCTCGGTACTCGAATTGAATTACGGGCTGAATACCTCCTTTAAGAATTATAGCTACAACCAGGAGATTGAAAGCCTAAGCCAAAATGCGTTCTCCAATCATTTGATATTTGCTTTTGCCGAAAGCCAATGGCGACTACGTAAAAAATTTAAGTTCACCTGGGGGCTCAACGCATCTACTTATCTTAATACCGGTTCCCCGGTATTTGTATCGCCGCGATTAAAGTTCCATTACGATCATAAGCGTGTATCTGCATGGTTCGATTATGCCCACTCCTTGCAATTTGAGGAACGCATGAATGTATTCACCATTCAGAGTCCGGTAGATATCTGGCTACCGGTAAAAAATCAAATACCAAGCCGCAGCCATCATATTTCAATAGGATCGCAATGGCGCATGCGTACTACTGCTAATATCAGTTTTGGTGCTTTTTATAAAAAATTGGAATCGATTAAGGAATTTGAAACGTTTAACAGAAATAATTTGAGCCAGAGCATTGGTAAAATGATGTCGGGTGAGGGAAAATCGCTGGGTGCTGAGCTTGATTTGATTTATAACACCGGCGCATTGTATTCAAGGTTAAACTATACCTTATCGCATGTAAAAACCCGGTTTAAGAACATAAACCAAGGGCGCAACTTCAATCCTCCCTACGATGTGCGTCATAACGTACTGTGGAATGCCTCAATAAAAATAAACCCGCAGATAAACCTGAATACCATGTGGACCTATAAATCAGGGCGAAGTGCCACTGTGCCGGCTGGTGTTGCCGTAGTAAAAGATATTGCCGGCGTAAGTGCAGAGTTCATACCTGTTTTTAAGGATAGGCACAACTATAAAATGCCGGCAACACATCGTTTAGATATTAACGTAGAATATCTGCAACACATGCGCATCCATACCTTAAAGTTCAATATGGGAGCCTATAATCTATATAATCAGCAAAACCCTAGCTTTGTGTTTGTGCAGTCGGAGTTTAAAGATGATTATTTTTTGCAGTTTAAAATAAATTCAAAGGTTATATTTCCGTTTATGCCTTATATTTCGGTAAGCTATGTGTTTTCAGGAGATAATAGGCAGGAAGACCGGTAGATAAGCGATGCGTAAATTTGGTGCTTTTCCGGAACAGGGTGTCATCTAAAAACACAATTACCTATAATTACATGAGCTAAACATCCAATTTTAATGAAACGTATTATTTACCTATCCATTCTATTAGCTATACTTTTGCCAGCTTGTGTCGAAAACAGAGAGTTGTCCTTCAACGGTCTGCACACGGAGCCGGGTTATTTTATAGAGTGCTATCTGATACCGGGCGATATATATCGGCTTTCGGCCACCAAGCTGCAACCCTTGTACGAAGATTATATATTAGATTATTCGCTGGAGCTAAAGGTTAAAATTGATACCCTATTGCTTGAGCATGGATTGTATAAGCAAGAACACACCCAATATCTGTATAACTACACACATCCTTACCACTTTATGCCTGCCCAAAACGCATTAATAGAGTTGATGCTGATTACCTTGGAAAATGATACCGTACTCGCCTCCACAACGGTGCCTGCCAAAGTAAATATTTTAAATCCCCGAAAGGATAATAATGAAATAAGTTTTGATTTTACCTTATCACCCCAATCAATACACAACTATTATATGCTTAACATCAGCTTACAACAAGCGGATACCGTATACAGAAAAAATCGATTTTTAGATTATGGTCATTTAAATACAAAAGATACGGTGACTTTTAGTTATGATATTAGCCACTATGGTGATAGCGAAAAAATCAGCGTGGTTCTACGTAGGATCACCAAGGCCAATTACGATTACCAGATATCGCTTCAAAATGCCAAGGATGCTAATCGCGATAACCTTGTTTTGCCATCGCCACTGGCCGGAAACCTAAAAAATGCTACCGGTATATTTACATGTTTTACCTGCGATAGTGTAGTATGGCGAAATTAATACGCTGAAAACTGTTGCGGTGGCTTTGTTTCATGAAAGTTAAGCCAACATCTATAACAAATAATCATTAACTTGCATCATTGAATAAAAAGGCATATTTAACGAGTGCTGAAGGGACGGACAACTTATTCCTAAGCTTAGCACAATACTATCCAATCCAACAAAGAACAGATATCTATATCGAGATGAAAAAAAACCTTACTCTCCTGATCTTAAATAGTGTAACATTGGTTTTTGCCCTTGTAATGAATTACCTGTCGGGCACAACTGTTTTTGGCTCTAAAAATGTTGGCGAAATAAGCGACATGCTCCCAAACCTTTTTACCCCGGCGGGTTATGCCTTTGCTATCTGGGGGCTTATTTATCTAATGCTCGTTGCTTTTGTAATAAACTTATGGGTGTCGTGGTATCGCGAAAAGGAAAATACAACGCTTCTACAAATCGGATTTTTATTTTCACTCGCTAATATGGCCAATGGGTTTTGGGTTTTTGCCTGGCTCAACCTGTACATTGGTTTTTCGGTTGTTTTAATGCTTGTCATTCTTGGTTCATTGATAGCATTGACCTTCAGGCTACAACTCGAAACAGGGGATACCCCGAAGCGCATCATCGCTTTGGTATGGTGGCCCATTACCATTTATCTTGGTTGGATTATAGTGGCTACCGTGGCCAACATCACTGCCCTGTTGGTTAGTCTTGGATGGAATGGTGGGAGCTTTGAACCCCTTACCTGGACGATTGTGATGATTGTCATTGCCACATTAATCTATTTGTTGCTTATTTACCTTCGTAACATGCCAGAAACTGCTTTAGTAGGGATATGGGCACTTATTGCCATTGCAGTAAAACAATGGAGCCAGCAACCGGGTATAGTTTGGGCAGCGCTTATTGCGTCTGCCGTGCTTTTCATTGTAATTGTAATGCGTGCCATCACTCGTTTCAAAAAATAAATATAAACACATACAGTCAATTTAAATTATTTTTTTCATGATGAAATCAACATTAAGCACAAAGTTATTCATCCTCACTATGGCAATATGTTTCGGCATACCATATGCGAGCACACAAACACCAGATTGGGAAAACCCAAAAATGTTCAACCAAAACAAGGAGGCGCCCCATGCCACACTCATGCCTTTTGAAAGTGAGCAGGCCGCGCTGACCAAGAAACGCAAGGAATCGGTTTTTTACCAGAGTCTCGACGGCAGCTGGAAATTTAACTGGGTACGTAAACCGGCGGACAGACCTATGGATTTTTATAAGCCGAGCTACGATGTATCCGGATGGGATAACATTCCCGTACCCGGCAACTGGGAGGTGCAGGGCTATGGGGTACCCATCTATGTAAATCACCAGTACGAGTTTGCCGACCACAAACATCCTGTTTCTAATGAAATGGAATTGGACGGCATTATTCCCGCCAACCCCGGCAAAGTACCGCACGATTATAACCCGGTTGGCTCGTACCGCAGAGATTTTACCATACCCGCATCCTGGGACGGACGACGTGTTTTCATTCAGTTTGGGGGTGTTAAATCGGCCATGTACCTATGGGTAAACGGCAAAAAAGTTGGCTATAGCCAAGGAGGAAAAACACCTTCGGAATGGGATATCACCCCCTACATACAAAAGGGTAAAAATGTTCTGGCGGTGGAAGTGTATCGATGGTCGGATGGATCTTACTTAGAGTGTCAGGACTTTTGGCGTATAAGTGGTATTCAGCGCAGTGTGTTTCTTTATTCGACTCCACATGTTCGGGTACGCGATTTTTTTGTTAACGCCAGCCTCGACCAAGACTACACCAATGGTGTTTTTAAGTTGGATGTGGACTTGAATAACCGCACCAGCGGCCTTCGCTCGGGCAATTATTCCGTAGCCTACAAATTGTTGGACACAGCAGGGAGCATTATCGCAAACGACGAAATGGCGGCTAAAATCAACCGCAAATCCGACCTGAAGCTTACCTTTAACAAAACCATCCCCAATCCACTAAAATGGTCTGCCGAAACACCCCACTTGTATACGCTGCTCATTTCTTTAAAAAACAAAGCCGGCGAAGTTACAGAAGTAATTACATCTAAAGTAGGTTTCCGTAAGGTAGAGATTAAAGACGCGGTATTCTACATCAATGGCAAGGCGGTACTCATCAAAGGGGTGAATCGCCACGAGCACGATCAGTACAACGGCCATGTGATAAGCGAAGAAAACATGGAAAAAGAAATGGCGCTGTTGAAACAATTTAACTTTAACGCCATGCGCACCAGCCATTATCCGCAAGATGAGTATTTTTATGAGCTTTGCGACAAGTACGGCATCTATGTAACCGATGAGGCTAATATCGAATCGCACGCTATGTACTATGGCAAGGAATCCTTAGCCAACTTCCCCGAATGGACCGATGCACATGTGGACAGGAACATGCGTATGGTAGAGCGCGATAAAAACCATCCTTCGGTAATTGTTTGGTCTATGGGTAACGAAGCCGGTGATGGCATTGTGTTTACCGAAGTGTATAAACGTATCAAAGAGCGCGACCCTTCACGACCTATCCATTACGAACGTGCCATCATGGGGCCTAACACCGACATTTATTGCCCCCAATACCCCGGCGTGGAAGGCCTGCAACATTTTGCCCGTAAAAAGCAAACCAAGCCGATGATTATCAGTGAATATTCTCACGCCATGGGCAACAGTAACGGTAACTTCATGGATTTATGGGAAGTGATTTACGACGAAAAGAACACCCAACTGCAGGGCGGTTACATCTGGGACTGGATTGACCAGGGCTTAGTGAAGAAAGATGCTGATGGTACTGAGTTTTGGGCCTATGGTGGTGATTATGGCGAAAACATGCCCACCGATTATAACTTTTTGGCCAATGGTGTTATATCTGCCGACTATACTCCGCACCCCGCTATTTATGAAATAAAATATGTGCAACAATATGTGTGGATTTATGCCGAAGATCTAAAAGCAGGCAAGTTCCGCATCAAAAACCGCCACGACTTTATCACACTCGATGGTTACGATATTCACTGGACCATAAAAGGCAATGGCAAAGCGCTAGCCAACGGCACCCTGGATCAATTATCGTTGAAACCGGGAGAAGAAAAAGTGGTGGCAGCTAATCTCCCCGAGATTAAACCGAAAGTAGGAGTGGAATACTTCATCAATTTCTCGGTTACATTAAAAAAGGATAAGCCATTTAGAAAAAGAGGTTTTGAGGTGGCCAAGGAACAGTTTAAACTTCCCATGTATAAGGCAATTGCACAAAGCACGCCCGAAGGGTCGCTTATGATTGTAGAATCAGAATCAGACCATACCACCTCCGTTGTGGGACGCAATTTTAGCGTAAGCTTCGATAAAGCTACCGGCAAGCTGAGTTCCTACCTGATCAACGGCTATGAGCTGATGCAAAAAGGACCGGAAGTAAATTTCTGGCGTGCCCCCAACGACAACGACAAAGGGAGTAACATGATAGGACGCCTTGGTGTATGGCGTGAGGCCACCAAAGCGGCCAAACTTACTAATACGCTATTAGAAATGACCAACGATACAGTTACCATTACCATGGAATATACCCTGTCCCCCGTGGAAAGCGTGAACACGATAAGCTACACCATTTTTAGCAACGGACGCATAGATGTAAAAAGCAGCCTCGACATACGAAAAGACGGTTTGCCCGACATACCTCGGGTAGGCCTCCGCTGGGAATTGCCCGTTAACTTCGACAACCTGAAGTATTATGGACGTGGTCCGCACGAAAACTACATCGACCGCAAGGCCGGCGCATTTGTTGATTTGTACGAGAGCAAAGTGGCCGATCAGTATTTCAAGTATATCCGCCCGCAAGAGAACGGTTATAAAACCGATATACGATGGTTTGAACTGAGGAACCAGGACAATGTTGGCATCCGTGTGAGCAGCAAGGATGAGTTGATCGGCTTCTCGGCATTGCACAACCCGGTGGAGGATTTTGACCAGATAACGCATGAAGATTTCCGCCACACCAACGATATTGTTAAAAAAGATGGTGTATTTATTTGTACTGACCTCAAGATGATGGGTGTTGCCGGCGATAACTCCTGGGGTGCTATACCTTATCCTCAATATTCGATTAAGGCACAGGATTACACCTTTAAGTTTAGTATTGAGCCGGTATTTTAGAGCAAGTCAACTCTCCCTTTCCCCCATCAAAATGTGAGGGAAAGAGAAATACAGGATTTACAGATTTTAAAAAAAACCTCAGATAATTTAATAGAACCTGCCCGCCACTAATGGTAGGCAGGTTTTTTTTTCTATCTAAAATCATTCGATCCTGGTTAACATGCACTATCCGGATAGATGTAAGCAGAATACATTTTAGGCAATGGACAATTATCAATAGACTGGGGCTGAATGGAATGACAGGATGGAAGTTGCAATAAATACAATCCAGTAAAAACGAAACGAATGGTTGAATCCCGTTAAGCTATTGGTAGAATCAAAAACGGGCCCGACAAGCATAATGCTTATACGGACCCGATTTTTTAAAATTTAATCGTTTACTATATCGACAATTGCTTTTCGGAATTGGCTTCTTTCAGGTTAAGCACCTTGGTGTTTCCGCATCCTTCCAACGACAGGTCGATGGGCTTGTTGGTTTTCCAGGCTCCTCGCGTAAAGTCGGGCACGTCGATAGGCTTTGAACCGTTGAGGATAGACCATTCGCTCAAAGGCGTAATGCAGCTCCATGCTGCGGCATCGTACACGTCCATATCCATCGGCTGGCCGTTGCGTAAGCAATCGATCAGGCGCCAGTCCATAATAAAGTCCATACCGCCATGGCCGCCAACCTGTTTGGCCATCTCACCCACGCGACGAATAATCTCGGGTGTATATTTCTCACGTAATTCCTTCATCTTAGCCTCGTCGGCCACGTGGTGTCCAAAGGCAATATGTTGCAATGGCCATTTTTGTGCAAAGCACTTGGTACCGCTAAGCATGTGGATACGCGAATACGGACGTGGGCTGGTCACATCGTGCTGAATCATAATGGTACGTCCTTTTTTTGTACGAATCAACTGTAAGTCCATGTTACCACGCATTGGCTTGCCCACGAACTCTTGCAGATCGGGATTGTTCTTCACCTCTTCCTCTATTCGTTTCTGAAAGGTAAAATCGTCAGACATCATGGCGGTCAGGTAATCCAAACGGTCGCCCCGGTTAATGTCCATAGCCTGACAAATAGGCCCCAATCCATGGGTAGGATATACATTGGCCATACGTTGATTTTCGCGTATACGCCAATAATTATCGTAGGCTCCATCGCCACGGGGCTTATCGTCCTGTGGCTTGTTAAAATGCCAGTAGTCCAGATCGTGGATGTAGGCCCCTTCGCCGTGCACCAGATCGCCAAAAACACCCTGACGCGCCATATTTAAGGTCAACATCTCAAAGAAATCGTAACAGCAGTTCTCCAGGATTACGCAATGTTTTTTCGTTTGCTCCGATACCTCTACCATCTCCCAGCATTCGTCCATGGTTTTGGCGGTCGATACCTCAACGGCAGCATGCTTGTCGCCTTTCATCGCAGCAATAGCTACAGGCACGTGCCATTCCCAGGGTGTGGCAATGTACACCAGATCCACTATCCCACTCTCGCACAAATCTTTAAATGCAGTATCGCTACCCGTATATTCCTTTGCTTTGGGCAGACCAACTTTTGACAGCACATCCTGTCCACCATCTATGGCTGCCTGGCGGGTATCGCAAAAGGCCGTTATCTCCACGCCTTCGATAAAGGTCATGCGCTCTACGGCACCTATACCTCTATCGCCAATGCCTACAAAACCAATGCGCACCTTATCCAGCTTGGGGGCCGCATAACCGCACATGTTAAAATTCATCTTGGGCAGACGCTCTGCCGACTTACGAATGTAGGCAACCGCTTCGGCTTCGCTTGCATTTGTGTTACACCCTACCAATGGAGCGGCAGCAACGGCACCGGTTCCCACGGCCATGTTCTTTAAAAATGATCTTCTACTTGTTGACATAGTTGTTTTTGTATTACTGTTTTGTTTTATTGCTTTAAAAATAATTAATTTTATCCAGACCTGGCTTTTATTTTTCGGGTAATGCTAAAAAGTCAACAACAGGTTTGGCGTTTGTTTTTTCCCTTTTAAACATTTGATTAAAAGGAACGTGATCACTAAAAAAACCGCAGTTTTTCATAAAGAAAGCATCTCCCTCAACTCCTCCCGCATAATCCAAACGGGCTTCTTTATGTGCGGTTGCATCGGCGGTGAATTTAGCCTCCGTTAATTCATACCAATTACCGTTTTCATCCGCTACCCATTGGTTTGTGTAGTATGCTTTGCGGCTTTCTGTTCCCATTGCTGTTATAAAGTTCTCGAGGAATGAGTGCGGTCTTTTCAGATAGCTTGTTGTTTTGGGGCGTCGGAAGCTGGCTATCAGTTCCCACTTGGCTTTTTCCGGATCGAAAAAATAAGCGGTATAATCTGTTGAATTGTTGACAGACGGATGACCTTTCAACAAAAATTGATAGCTTATGCCCGCCTTCCAGTTGAACACCTTATAACTTTGACCGCCAGAACCCTCGTTGCCAAATTTTCCTGTATGTACGTCGACTCCCTTTTTGAGCATTAGGATGCGTTCTTCCTCTGGTATCTCATTGGGGTTATCCGTTTTAAAAGGGCTCCATACCGAAAAAAGGATTCTTCGCTCGGTAGGTGAGTTTACTTGTATACCAAAATATCCTTCGCCAAAACCGTTAGCCATAAAATAAGAACCCATCACATCCTCACCTTCGGGTACTGTTATTTCGTTATAAAACCACTTTACATTATTCACCTCATCGGGCACCTGGTAAGTCAAATGCACCGACGGGCCACGTCGTCCCCAATAAAAATCATCCTTTACATAGTACACCTCTTCCGAAACGGCATCGCCACCAAGCAGCACATGACTTATTTCGCCAAAGCTATCGCCCGTTTTAATTGTTCCTTGTATATCCACATAGTAATAACCCGGTTTATCAACATTAAAAGCGCCCAGATGAACTACGGCTGTATCCGTGTCTGCAAGTGAAATTTCTTTTTCATGCCCGTTAAATGTAACCTTCATGGTAGATTTTCCGGACACAACTTTGCCCTCAATGCCAATATTTAGTTTGCCGGTTTTGCCAATTCTAAAATAGGTGCGGACAATATCGTCCGGGTTAGTCCAATTTACAAGGCCTTCTTTATTTATCATTTGCCGGTTGGCATCCTTGTTATTAATGACCCAGGCATTTCCGCCCAGGGGAACCGATTCGCTGTAATCCACATTTTTTGTTGCGTTGCTGCAACTAAAAAAGAGTAGGAGAAGCATTACACTGGTAAGATATTGCCATGAACCGTGTGATTTTTTCCTGTTCATTATTTGAGTTTTTAATTTTAGAATTTTCTTTATCCAAAGATTACAATTTGGCTTTATATAAAGGTGCAAATTTTAAGCTATTGGGTGTAAATTTTAAGCTTGATTCGTATGTTTTCCAAATAATTGCCATTACTGTCATAGATGTTTATATTTACCCCTTAGTAGTTAATGTATACTTTTAAGATGACATATAAAATCAGATTCATGGTTCAGCTGTTGGTGATTTTTGCTTTTTTGGCTAAGAGCAAAACCACTTGTGCCAATGAACCGAATCGTTTTATTCATCTAACGATAAGTACGGATCGCGGAGAAACAAATGTAAGCAACGTTTTAGAAGATTCGTTGGGTTACGCCTGGTTAGAGTCGCCCGACGGCATGTTGCGCTTTGATGGTTACGAATCTGTTATCTACCCCGGTACCGGGATTTTCGGGCAACCTTCCCCTGTCCTATTGGGTGCTGTAAAAGATGCAAAAAGCCAAATTTGGTGCGTGTCGCAAAAAGGAATACTCTCCAGGCTTTTACCTTCCGGCAAGTTTGCCCCTCAATTCACCAATCTATTTAATTTTAAGGACACACAAAAACTATCCTCCTTGCACATGGGTAGTTCCAGCTTATGGTTGGGCAGCAATTATGGCACTTTGAGCGGATTTAACCTGAAAGATTCGAGCATATTACGGTTCGATATTCACGCAGCCGATGAACAAGTAACCTCTATATCGGAATACCGCGACAGCCTTGTGTGGTTTGGCACCAACAAAGGGCGGGTATTCAAAGCAAACACGAGCTCCGGGCAAATATCCGAGTTGAAACTACCCCACAGCGATCCGTTCAACACCATCACATTAATCGCCGACAGGGACGGGAACCTATGGATTGGGACGGAAACCTATGGTTTTTTCTATCACAATACCAAAACACACTCCTTCCGGCACTACCACAATAAGGCGAATGCCCCATATCTTGTTCCGTCGAACATGGTCATCCGGGCCTATTGCGACAGCGAGGGAATAATCTGGATGGGCACCGATGGCGGCGGACTTTACCGTATAGACCCGCGCACAATGGAAGCCGGGGTTTTCAAACATTCAAAAAGCAACCCGTTTTCGCTCCAGAGTAATACGATAATTGGCATAAACGAAACAAGCAACAACGATTTATGGGTATTCACCAATTATGGCAACATTAACCTATTGCCCGAAGAATCTACTACTGTAGGATACCTTAGTGGTAGTGTTTCGGGCTCACCCGCCCGGGTGCTCTCCATATTAAAAACAAAGGACGAAATCTTATGGATAGGTACCGACGGCGAGGGGATAAGCCTGGTGGACAAGAATAAAAAACCTATACGGCAATATGTGGCCAACACCACCTCTGCGCGCGGACTCCGCGGCAATTACATCCAGGCCCTGACAGAAGCGGAGACAGGAAGTATATGGGTGGGTACCTACCAAAATGGACTGATGCTGTATCATCCTAAAAAAGACCGTTTTACACCCGTTGCTGCTATCAACGATGCAGGTCAACCCGCCAGCGATATCCGGTCGTTGTACGTCGATCGGAAAAAACGGATATGGGTGGGCAGCCACATAGGCGTTTTTGTATTTTCAGCCCAAGGCGTACAATTGGCTTTTTTTCCGTATAATACGAATGGACTGCAAGGCAATATTGTAGAGGTGTTTATGGAAGACGAGAAAAACCGTTTGTGGCTGGGAACCAATATGGGGGGCATTGCCCTAATGCATGAAGCCGCCCGTTTAAACGAATCTACCTTTACCACCTATCCCCTGCACCAGGGTGGCAATCCATCGTATAACGACATTAATCATGGCGCCGCGGACGGAAATGGACATCTGTATCTGGTAAATGCGATCCCCCAACTTGTAAAGTTTGATATAGGCACAAAAAAAACAATCCCCGTCAAAGGTTTCACCACGGCCGATTTGCAAGGAATTGTAGCTGTAACGGTAATTGATGCGGACAATTTATGGGTTTCGAGAAATAATGGTATTTCACATTTGGATTTTGCTTTTGGGCAAGAGTACTTTTACTCCTGGAAAAATGGAACCCTGCGCAAACCGTTCCTATCTGGAAGTGCCTTTAACGACAATGGTAAAACCCTCTATTTTGGAGGTGTAGGCGGCATTAACTACTTCGAACCGGCCCGGATAAAGACAGATAGAAAACAATTTCATCTGGCCATCAATGGACTCAAAATAGTAAACCGCGATGCCGATGAAATCATACCCGAACAATTAAGCATTGGGATTGAGCAACTCAGGTCGCTGACGCTAAACCATCAACAAACCTCCTTCTCCTTCGGGTTTTCCGTTATCAACGATTACCTGAATCCCAATTATTTTTACGCCTACCGCCTAAAAGGCTTCGACGAGGATTGGCTTAGCACCGATAACATACGAATGGCAACCTACACCAATATTCCCTACGGCCAATACACTTTTGAAGTTAAGGCAGGGAGCAAAAGGAACGTATGGGATATAGGCACCCGCAGCGTGCAAATAAAAATATTGGCCCCACTATGGCTCAGATGGTGGGCCATTGCTATTTACCTTATCCTATTTATTGCCATCGGCTATTTTTTGCTACGCTACTCCATCATGTGGGCCAGGTTAAAACGCAAATTAATGATGGAAGAATGGCAAAACGAGAAGAACAAAGAGCTGTACGAGCTAAAGATGAATTTCTTTGCCAAGATGTCGCACGAAATACAAACCCCGCTCACCTTAATACTCTCGCCCCTGGAAAACATGATTGAACGAGCCGGAGGTAACCTGCTGCTAAAGCAACGCCTGCAGGGGATAAAAAACAATGCCAAAAGACTGTCGCGCATCGCCGCAGAGCTTATGACCGTGCGCAACAAAGAGTTGGGCAAGCTACGCCTGGGAGTTGGGGAACACAATATGGCCCGCGATATCGACCAAATTGCCCTATCATTTATGGAGCAGGCACGTTTTAAGCATATCGATTTTAATGTTGAGGGTACATCCAACCGGGATATTTTTGTTTGGTACGATAAGGAAAAACTGGAACACATCATTTATAATTTATTGGCCAACGCATTTAAATTTACTTCGCGCGAAGGAAAAATAACTTTGCGTGTTGAGCCAGACGAAGCCAAAGGCCAAATTCGCTTGGAAGTTTCGGATACCGGCATCGGCATACCCGAAAAAGACCTGAAAAATATTTTCGACATGTACTACCAATCGCCCGTGGGTAAAACGATAGGCGGAACGGGAATAGGGCTTGCCCTGACGCACGAGCTGATAAAACTTCATAAGGGCAATATAAATGTAAGTTCGCAAGTTAACAAAGGTACTACCTTTACCATCACCTTGCCATTAGGCAGGCAGCATTTTACCGAAGAGGAGATATTAAACACCAAATCTGTGTTAAAAGAAAACAATACGGATCAGGCGGTACAAGAGGCAGATGCAGATGAGGAGACAAATAAGGATATAGAACAATTGCCATCTGATAAGAAAAACATATTGCTGGTGGAAGACAACTATGAAATGTTGATTTTTTTGGCGGATAGCTTTAAAAACTCGTACCATGTGCAAACCGCACAAAACGGCAGGGAAGCCCTGGATCTTATTCCTGATTTTAAACCCGATATTATCGTGAGCGATGTGATGATGCCCATCATGGACGGGATTACGCTTTGCAAAATGTTGAAGGAAAAACAGCGTACGCGGCACATCCCCGTCATATTGCTGACCACCAGAAATACCACCAGCTCAAAATTGGAAGGGCTAAAATTTGGTGCGATAGAATACATCAACAAACCTTTTAACCTTAAAGAACTGCAGCTAAAAGTGCACAATATACTGGAGGTACAAACAAGGTTTATTGAGCAATACAGGGCTGAGATATTGACCCAAAGCAAAGACGTAGAAGTTGAGTCGCCCGACGAAAAGTTTATTGAATCGGTGCTGCTGGAACTGGAAAAAAACTATGAAGATCCGGAGTTCAGATTAGAGGAGCTGGCCTCCGCGCTAAACATGAGCTATTCCTATATCTATCGTAAATTCCAATCGCTAACGGGCAAAACACTGGTTGATTTTGTCCGCACCTTCCGCCTGCGAAAATCAATACCTCTAATTGAAAAGCACAATTTTACCATTGCCGAAATCGCTTTCAGGATTGGTTTTAACGATCCCAAATATTTTTCGAAATGTTTTAAAAAAGAATACGGCAAAACGCCCAAACAATACAGGCTGGAGGCCGAAGCGATTACTAACACAGATAGAAATAATTAAATGAAAAAATCAGCGTACCCCTTTGTCCTTTTTTTTGTAATTAGCTTTGGTTTGGCTATCGCACTGGTAGTGGGCCTTCAAAAAGTTGACAAAGCCACCTCGTCCGATCAATACTGCATATCGTGTCATGTGCACAGCCATGCCGACAATTCGTGGCTTCAGTCGTCGCATCACGATAACAAAAGTGGTGTGGTGGTACATTGCGTAGAGTGCCATCTGCCCCCCAAAGACGGTGCCCACTATTGGACGGAAAAAGCCAAGGCTGGTTACCGGGATTTATATTCTTTTTATTTTAAGGATACTGCAAACATCAACTGGGAGCAGAAGAGGGATCCAACATACGCCAAACAGCACACCTTTGAGGCTTCGTGCACACAATGTCACCAAAACCTGTTTCCGCTTCAATTATCGAAAAAAGGCGATGAGGCACATCTGCACTATCTTAACAACCATAAAAGCAACAACCCGAACCAACTGCATTGTATCAACTGCCATATCGATGTTGGGCACGGCACACCCGGTTCGCACGCAGCCAATATCGATTTTCTGAAATCACAAAGCGTATCGACACAATTTGAACACAGCACCGCTATTCACGGATTCTATAGTTTTCAGGAGCACATCCCCGGCACAGCCGTTGCTTTTGATATGATTGCCATACCGGGCCGAGAACGCAAAGATGCCGACCAATACGATTTGAATGAGTGGAGTGGAATAGAACCTTTTTTCATGGGCAAAATAGAAGTTACCTGGGATGCGTACAAAGCGTTTTTAAGCGATACAGAATCGGAAGGACGTACAGACACCAAGGTAAACAACGCGGATAAAGTGGATGCCATTACGGGCGCCACACCACCTTTTGGCGATCCCTCGCAGGGCTGGGGAATGGGCCAGCGGCCCGCCATTACCATGACCTGGCACGCGGCCAATGTTTATTGCCAATGGCTATCCGAAAAAACCGGTAAAAAATATCGCCTGCCCACAGCTACCGAATGGTACCACGCCTGCAATGCCAATAGCGACGAGGACTTTTTTTGGGGCGAAAACATCAATGATTACACAAAAAAAGGGATTTTTGAAAAATTATTTAAAGCAACCAGCGATACCATAAACCAATATGTGATATGGAGCGGCAACAGTAAGGGAAAAACAGCCTTGCCCGGCACGGTAAAACCCAATAATTTTGGCCTGCTTAACATGCTGGGCAATGTAAAGGAGTTTTGCTCGGACACCATAATTATTAATACAGACGGAGGTACATCAACGGAGCATCGGATAATGGGGGGATCGTTTAAAAGCAACCTTCCCGAATTGCTTTTAACACATACCGATTATACACGCCATGACCAATGGATGGTGACCGATCCGCAGATACCCAAAAGTATATGGTGGTATTCCGATTGCAACGACGTGGGGTTCAGGGTAGTTTGCGAATGGGACGAAGAATAAATAGAAATCAAAAAAAACAACATCAAAATGGATATAAAAGCGTTTGAAAATAGCCGACGGAAATTTTTACGCCAGGCGGCAGCAGCCGGCATTGTTGCCTCTGTGGGTACGGCTGCAATACTTACTTCGTGCAAACAAAAAAAGAAGAGCAACTATGCTTTTCCGCCCATGTTGCCGCAAGCACCTGACGGCCCCCTGTTGAAAGCCGGCGTGGTGGGTTGCGGTTACCGGGGAACCGGGGCGGCCATCAACTTTCTGAATGCCGGGCCCAATGTGCAGGTTACCGCCCTGGCCGATATCTTTGCGGATAAGGTGGAGGACTGTAAACAGCAACTTAAAAAGAAAAAAGGGGTGGACATATCGCCCGATCTCTGCTTCACCGGTATCGATGCTTACGAAAAGCTCATCAATTCCGGGATAGATGTGGTTATCCTTGCAACACCTCCCCACTTCCGGCCTCAACATTTTGAGGCCTGCATACAAGCCCGCAAACATGTGTTTATGGAAAAGCCTATTGCCGTGGATCCCGTTGGCGTTCGCTCCGTCATGGTGTCGGCCAAAAAGTCGGAGGCACTGGGCCTGTCCGTAGTTACCGGAACCATAAAACGACATCAGCAGGATTATATCGAAACCTACAAGCGGGTGGCCGACGGCGTTATCGGCGACATCGTATCGGCCAACAGCTATTACAACGTAGGCAAACTATGGCACAGGAACCCCAGGGCCGAATGGTCGGAACTGGAATACATGGTACGTGATTGGGTGAACTGGTGCTGGCTCTCGGGCGACCACATTGTGGAGCAGCACGTGCATAACCTGGACACCATCAATTGGCACATAGGCAAGCACCCCGAAAAAGCGATAGGATTTGGAGGCCGCCACCGCAGGGTTACCGGCGACCAATACGACATGTTCAGCGTGGACTTTGTGTATGAGCCCAATATCCATTACCACAGTATGTGTCGGCAAATAAACGATTGCAGCAACAAGGTGGGCGACCTCATCGTTGGCACCCACGGCTCCACCAACTGCGAAAACACGATTTATGAATTGAACGGCGCAGTAAAATGGACCTTCGACTATCCCAAAACAGGGAACGGTTCAAACATAAGCCGCTTGAACACCAACCCCTTCGACCAGGAGCACATTAACCTGGTAACGGCTATACGAACCGCAAAACCGATAAACGAGGCCTATCAGATAGCAGAATCCACACTTACGGGTATCATGGGGCGCATATCGGCCTATACCGGCAAAGAAACTACTTGGGAAGAAATGATGAATTCCGATTTATATCTGGGACCTAAAACTTATGTTATGGGGCCGGTGGATATCCTCAAGGAGGTACCCAAACAGGGTAGCGCACCAAAATAAAATAAGGTCATCTTACTTAGGGCATATCAGCTTTTTCGCACACCCTTTGGCCTAAACCGTTACCATGCATATGCTGCGGGTTCAGAAGGAGCAACCATCATTATTGTCCAGAACAAAACCGGCACCATCTCCCGCATGTTTGCGAGTGATAATGCCGCGTTAGTTTTGGAAGCTCGTTCCGTGCTTGCTTCCGGTTGGGTATTGGATTGCACCAAAACCGGTAGGCTTATATGCTTTCCAAAGCTACTATCGGATTGCGATTTTAAATATGTTGAGGTGCATTTAAAGTCACTACCCTGTTTATCATTAGCTCATAGGCAATGCTGCGTTTAAAACTAACTGCATACCTCTACCTTACACCTCTTTGTACACTACCTACAATCTATTTCCAGTAATTTCATCGAAATACCTGTCCATGTAAAAGTAGGAAACAGTAAGCTAATAAATAAAAATTTGTCATAGCATACGGTAGATATAATAATAAATGACATCCTCGAATGGCTAATAATATTAGATACCCATTATGCTGAATATCCTTTTATTTGGAGTTCATCTTTTTCCGACATACATCTCCTCGTTTCCAATGCAAATTTACAGCTCTATCTTATAGGTATAGGCATAATCGCAGGGAAGCTCGTGTGGTGCAAGGCAAGGTATTTTAAGTATGATATCCTTTCCCTTGCGCACGTAGTCGATGTTGATATCTGTTCCCAACAGGGTAACTTTGGCGCTGGATGGCAATTCCATATCCCTGATTACCAACTCACTTTTTGGCCATTGGGGCACGATGGCATAAATGGCATTTAGCTTTCGTGTAAAAAACACTTCTCTTACGGCATACCCCGGCTCCGGGTCGATGGTTTGCTTTAGGATAAAGTCAGCAGGCAGGTAATGCGTTCCCTCGGGTTTCCAATCTTTCCTACCCTCCTTGGACCATTGGCACGATCTATTCCACATGCGGGTTCCGTAGATGGCCTCGCCGTTTACTTTGAGCCACTCTCCCATGGTCAGCAGCCTGTCCTGCATGATAGGCGGGATATTGCCATAGCCATCCGGGCCGATATCGAGCAAGAGGTTGCCCCCCTTGCTCACCACGTTGAGTAGCATATATATCAAAGTACGCGCCGAGGAATAATCTTCGGCATCCTCGTTTATATTATAACCGAACGAGAAACCGATGCCGCGGCATTCTTCCCAGGGGTGCGAGCCGTCCAGGCCTTCCTGGTATTCGGTGGAAAAATAACCACCATGGTTAAAACGGGAACCCTTACCCCAGCGGTCGTTATTGACTACGGTTTGGGCCACGGGCGACTCATTGTACAGCCAGGTAAGCAGCTCTTTGCTATGCCATTTTTCGGGTTCCATGTCCCATTCGCCGTCAGTCCACACCACATCGGGTTTGTAGTTGGTCACCAAATCTTTAAACTGCGGGTGCATGTGCTCCAGGGCATACTGCTCCCTGTCTTTCAACCACAATGGGTTAAACCACTCGTACAGTGAATAATAAGCACCGAACTTTACTTTTGTGTTCTTTACCGCTATCTCAAGCTCCTTTAACAGGTCGCGCTTGGCTCCCACGTCTTTAGCATTCCATGGAAAACCCCATGCTTTGTTGGCTTCTTCACTGGGCCACAAGCAAAAACCATCATGATGTTTGGTGGTAATGACCATGTATTTGGCACCGGCATCTTCAAATAATTTCGCCCATTCATCTGCCTTAAAATCCCTTGCTGTAAAGTCTTTTCCAAAATTATAATAACTGTAATGATGGCCGTACGTTTCTACGTGATGGTCGTAGACCTCCGTACCTGTGAATTTACCATTACCAAAAAGCGATTTGGTTTGTAGCCAATATTGGTACCATTCAGCGTAGGTTCCCTTGGGACTCCAGGCAGGCACGGAGTATGGTCCCCAGTGGATAAAAATCCCGAATTTAGCATCCTGAAACCATGGGGCAATAGGCCGCGAGTCGATGGATTCCCAGGTGGGTTTATATTTTGTTTGGGCTGGGGTGAAGGTACATGCAAAGAGCAATGTGAATAGTACAATTTGTGTTTTCATGTTTTTTTAAGTTCTGAGTTGCCAATTTCTATTGCCCATAAAGGTAAGATGGCGTATCCTATTAAAAAAAAGAAGCGACCCCCCGTAGTGTCGAGACGACCTGTCCCGTATGATTGCGGGAGGCCATGAAGGTTTCTTCTTATAACGAGACATAACTATGCTGACAAGTTCCTTACGGTACATTTGAAAACATATTTTAGAAATATGAAATAGTTGCTGGATTTGCCGGATACAATTTAGTGTTCTAAACCATTTTTTTTCATACAAAAAACACTAAAAAATAATACTCTTTTAGCCCAACCCGTAATTTGGCCAACACCTTTGACATATGATACTCCACCGACTTAACAGAAAGGTTTACCTTTTGCGCTATTTCGGGATATGTTAAATCTTCATACCGGTTCATTTTAAAAATCTGTGAAGACAATTCGGGCATATCCCGAAGTACCGAAGCTATAATCGCTTTTATCTCCTCTATCTCCATGGAGCCCAACTCGGGCGATATTTCCATCGTGAGCAGTTCAAGTGCCTCAACTCTGCAACTGGTCTTTGTCCGCTTGCTCTTTAAGTGATCCAAACAACTGTTACGGGTTGTTTTATACAGCCAAGCCCTGGTAGTTCCATTTTCCAAAAAGTTATCCTTTGCCTTCCAGTATTTAATAAATGTTTCTTGCACAATATCCTGGCTCAAATCAAAGTCGAGCGTAAAAGAATACGCAAAATGGCATAACTCAGCAAAGTAGGTATCAAATACGTTGCGAAAATGCCTATCGCTCCCGTTTGTGGATGTTTTTTTTGTAAACTGCTTCATTTTTTATCCCTCATATTAAGTTGCAAAGAAAGATATACATAAAGTATATTAACATCGTCAACTCCTTTTTTGAGCTTCAATAATTGATTAACCATACCATAAAGTTAAAAAAAATAACACATCGTGTTCCCAATGTGCGGCCAATCTAATTACAAAAATTAACAAAATCTAAAAAAAAAGTACATTTTCGTTTAGGGTGTTTACCTTTCTAATCGTTTTAAGTGTTGAAACACCAACAACGAAAATGAAAAAGATCAATAATTATAAAAAAATATTTTTTAGGTTTCTTCTGGGGGCAACCAGCGAAAAAGAAAACAAAACTGTTTATACTGAGCTATCCAACTCCAAAGAGAACCTACAAAAAGCGCGAAAAAGTTTTTACAGCTATTCCCATGTTATGGGCTCATCAGCTGACAAAAACTGGCTGGATGCTAACTATCAGAAGATAGAACGTACAATAAAGCAAAAGACCATTATGCTAAGGTGGATGCGTGTAGCCGCTATTTTCGTAGGCATGCTAAGTGTTGGTCTTGCCGTCCAGCTAAGCGGAATTTTTACGGCAGAGCCTGACTGGCTATTGGTTTCCGTGCCACGCGGCGAACAGCAAACCCTTACCTTGCCCGATGGCACCAAAGTACATCTGGCACCGGCAACCACTTTCCGTTATCCTGAAAAATTTGCAAAGGATCGTCGCGAGGTACGTATTGAGGGCAAGGGCTTTTTTGAGGTAGCAAAAGATACCAAACGGCCTTTCACGGTTGAATCGCCCCGAACTAAAATCGTAGTTACAGGCACTTCCTTCAACATACGTGCCTATCCACAAGATATGGAAGAAGTAACCAAACTTGTGGAAGGTGCTGTTTCATTGACTTTTACTGACGCCAACGATAAGGTATTGAAACAATATAAGCTCCAACCCATGCAAAAGGCACAGCTGAACAAACAGACCGGAAGCGTTACGGTAAAAAGTTTTGACAGCACAGAACTTCCCGCCTGGATGGAAGGTACCCTTTCGTTTCGTAACCAAACGTTTGGGGATATTGCCAAACGCCTGGAACGCTTTTACGATGTAGATATAATTTTTGAGGATTCAATTATAAAGCATCAACAGATGAACGGAGATTTTAACGACGAAACTGTATTTGAAATTTTAGATGCCATAAAAATATTATCGCCGTTCAGTTACGAGTACAATACAAACACCCAAAAAATTACAATATCGGCCCAAACACAATGAGGCTTCCGGGGATTGGTCCCCCCAAACAAAAAACCGGGCATGCGCCAACATAACCCGGTTCTAAATTCCATGTCCTGTCATGAAGATAAGACATTTACTTTTAATCGAAAAACTATTCAAAGGTATGAAAAAAGATTTAATTTGTTATGCTTTCCGACCACGTGCCGGATGGGCTAAATGGTTCCTAATTATGAGAATGATACTATTCTTTGTCATGGCCAACTTAATGTTGGCAACCGCCAGCGACGGAGTAGCACAATCCGAGCGCCTAACCATAAAGGCAAACAGTACTACCGTAGGCGAAGTCTTTGATATGATAAGACAAAATTCCAATTACAATATCCTCTACAAATCGGAAGATATCGACATTAATCGGAAGGTAAATGTGGATGTAGAAAATGCAACCGTTGAGGAGTTGTTAAACCAAGTGTTTAAAGAAGAAGGTGTACAATATGTGGTAAGGAAAAATCAGGTTATTATCCGCAGTAATACGCCACCTCATATGGCCCTCCTCCAACAAGAATCAAGGACCATACGAGGCAGGGTATCGGATGTGGAAGGAAACACCATCCCCGGCGTAAACGTGTTGGTAAAAGGAACTTCCATTGGTACAATTACCGACATGAATGGTAATTACACACTGGATGTGCCCGCTGATGCAACAACACTTGTATTCTCCTTCATTGGTATGCGGAATCAGGAAATAACAATTGATGGTAAAACAACCATTAACGTAACGCTGGTTGAAGATACTGAGATGGTGGATGAGATTCAAGTGGTGGGTTATGGTACCCAAAAGAAAGAAAGTGTGGTAGGATCTATACAAACCGTTGAACCACAGGCCCTTGAAGTGCCGTCAAGTAATATCTCCACCGCTTTTGCGGGAAAACTGGCCGGGGTTATTGCCTTTCAAAGAAGCGGGGAACCAGGTGCCGACGGTGCCAACTTTTTTATACGCGGTATCTCTACTTTTAGTGGTGCCACTAATCCGTTGATCATACTTGATGGGGTGCAGGTTTCACAAGGCGATTTGAATGCTTTAAGCCCTGAGGTTATTGAGAGTTTTTCCATATTAAAAGATGCCACAGCTACCGCTTTATATGGTACCAGGGGTGCCAATGGGGTAATGATTGTTACAACCAAAAGTGGCAAAAACCTCGAAAAGGCAAAAATTAATGTTCGGATAGAAAACTCGATATCCATGCCTACCGCGGTACCGGATTTTGTGGACGGAGTGGAATTTATGAAAATGTACAACGAAGCCGTCATTGGACGCAGTACAGGAGATGTGCCCTATTCTCAGCTTAAAATCGATGGCACCAGACAAAACATCGACCCCTATCTTTTCCCTAACGTAGATTGGTATGGCGAGTTGTTTAAACCCTATACCATGAACCAGACGGCAAACGTAAATGTAATGGGAGGCGGTAAAAAAATGGACTACTTTATGAACGTGGCCGCAAACCTCGACAATGGTATTCTCGAGAAATTTGACATCAATTCCTACGACAACAATGTGAAGGTTCGTCGATACGCATTCCAAAACAATATAAATGCCCATCTGAGCGAAACTACCCGCCTTTCGTTACGGGTAAATGCACAAATAAAGCAAAAAGATGCTCCTTCCATTGGTGCGCAAAATGTATTTGGCCTTGTAATGGAAGCCAATCCGGTTGATTTCCCAATTATGTACCCCGATTACCTTATCCCTGAAAGCCTGGGCGAGTTAGATCATATCCCTTTTGGTGGTAAGTCGGGCGGCCGTTATAACGACGGATACCGCAATCCATTTGCCGAAATGACCCGGGGATATAGCGAAGGGTTTGAAAGCACCGTAATTGCTACCCTTGACGGAGAGCAAAAACTTGACTTTGTTACAGAAGGCTTGACCTTTAAGGCTTTGGCTTCGTTTAAGAACTGGAGTTCCACAACCGTAACACGCTCGGGAGGGGTTAACCAATACGGTATCGACGACATCTCCCTGCTTACTACGCCTCCGGTAGATTACTCCTCCTACGCCTATAATTTTGACCTGGTGGGTAATGTGCAAAATCCTACTTTAGGCACCACTACCGGCACAACTGGCGACCGAAATATTTATTTTCAAACACAGTTAGAATACGACCGTTCATTTGACTCTCACACTGTAGGCGGAATGATTATTTACACCCAGGACGAATTTATGCTTAATAATCCCAATGGCTTAATTGCCTCTCTGCCCAAGCGCAGACAGGGCATTGCAGGCAGGCTTACCTATGGATTCGGTGGCAAGTATTTGGCCGAATTTAATTTTGGCTATAACGGTAGCGAGAATTTTGCCGAAAAAAAGCGCTTTGGTTTCTTCCCCTCGGCAGCCGTAGGCTATGCCATCAGTAACGAATCCTTTTGGGAGCCGCTCAGCAACGTTGTTTCATGGTTAAAACTAAGGGCTTCCTGGGGATTAGTTGGTAACGATCAAATTGGAAACGAACGCTTCGTTTACATGTCCGATATTGATCTCAACGGCGCCGGATACACCACAGGTATAGATCAAAATTATACCAGGAGCGGACCGGTATATAACCGTTATGCCAACAATGACATCACCTGGGAGATAGGTGAGAAAATTAATGTGGGAATGGATATGGAGCTGTTCAATAAAATAAACATCACCGCCGATGTTTATCAGGAAATTCGCAACGATATCTTTTTAGCACGGCAGGTTATCCCAACTTCTTTTGGAACGGCCGGAACTGACGTATTCGGAAACCTGGGGAAAGTAAAAAACCAGGGCATGGATGCCTCTATTGCTGTTTCCCATAATTTCAATTCCGATTTCTCCATGCAGCTGAAAGGTACCTTTACCTTTGCCCAAAACGAAGTGCTGGAGAGGGATGAGCCTCCCTTTAGCACCTATAAAAATCTGTCAAGGGTTGGCTATCCCGTCAACACCTTATGGGGCTATCAGGCCGAGCGCTTGTTTATCGACCAGGCCGAGATCGATAACAGCCCAATACAACAATTGGGCGGTACCGTATTGCCCGGTGATATTAAATACACCGATATTACCCAGGACATTGACGGTTTAAACCTGGTAAACAGCGACGATCAGGTGGCCATGGGCCATCCTACCATTCCGGAAATAGTATATGGTATAGGGCCTTCGTTCAGGTATAAGAACCTGGATTTCTCCTTCTTCTTTCAAGGCGTTGCCCGCACCTCCTTTTTCATCAATGGCTTTCACCCTTTCGGAACCAGCAGCATCCGTAACGTATTGGACTTTATTGCCGAAGATTACTGGAGTGTTGAAGACCAAAACGTGTATGCAGCGTATCCACGTCTGAGCAAAATGGACCATCCCAATAATACGGCCAACTCATCGTACTGGTTAAGGGATGCTTCGTTTCTGAAACTTAAAAATGCAGAAATAGGTTACACACATAAGTTTATGCGTTTCTATGTGCGAGGAATGAACCTCTTAACCTTTTCAAAATTCGACTTGTGGGATCCCGAACAAGGTGGTGGTAATGGCCTGAAATATCCTACGCAGCGTGTTGTTAACCTGGGAATACAAATGTCGTTATAACACTTAAAAATTTATTAAAATGAAGATATATAAAATTTTCCTTGCCCTTTTGGTGGTATGTATGGTACCAAGTTGTGATTACCTGGATGTGGTACCCGACGAAAGACCTACAGAGGAGGATGCTTTCAAGAATGTATATTCGGCCGAGAATTACTTATATTCCTGTTACAGTTATATTCCAACACCAAGGAGTGGTACATCATCGCTCGACTTTTTTACTGCCGACGAGGTGGTAACCGCTTTTGAACATGAAACCTTTGCCAATTTCCCCAAAGGTAATTTTACCGCATCCAACCCGGTTATTTCTTATTGGAATACGCTTTTTAAAGGTATCCGTCAGTGCTACCTGCTTATTGAAGGTGTGGATGCCACGCCAGGACTATCGGAGCAGGCTAAGGTTAACTACAAAGCCGAAGCCAAGTTCTTGATCGCCTATTATCACTTTTTATTGGCACGTAATTACGGCCCTACAATAATTGTGGAAAGCGTGCCGGATGTGAACATGGCATACAGCGATTTTCCTTCACGGGCTCATTTTGACGATGTGATTGAATTTGTTGTAAATAAGTTTGATGAAGCAGCACAGGATTTGCCTTTGAATTATTCGGCCAGTACGGCTTACGGACGAGCTACAAGGGTTGCTGCTGCGGCTTTAAAGGCCCGCGCCCTGTTGTTGGCCGCATCTCCTTTGTTCAATGGTGGAGGTGAAACACAAAGCAGTTTTTATACCAACTTTACGGACAAGGAAGGCAATAGTTTGATAAGCAGCACTTACGACCCACAAAAATGGCAAAGAGCCGCCGAAGCCACAAAATATGCTATCGATATGGCCGAGGACAATGGCCACGAACTTTATACCTACAATACTTCGCTTGGAGATACCTACCCCGAAGATCCCTTTGAAAGAGATTTACGATATACAATTATCGATCGCTTTTCTAAGGAGGTATTATGGGCAGATACCCGCCGCGAAGGATATTATGATTTACAGAACAAATCAACGCCTTTTATTCAGGGACGCGCATGGAATGGAATTGCGCCTACCTTAACCATGGTGGAGGCTTTTTACACGGAAAACGGATTACCCATTGATAAAGATCCGGCGTTCGATTATGACAACAGGTACTCCATTGCTACTGGCGATAATGGCACAACGATGAAATTAAATTTAAACCGGGAGCCGAGGTTTAATGCCTGGGTTGCGTTTCACAATGGATATTACGAAATTATTCGTGATGTAGGGGGCGAAACAGTGGAGCGTATTAAAACGCAATTCCGCCGCGACGACAATTGCGGTATAAAAGGGCGGAGTAACAATTATTCACCCACAGGCTATTTAAATAAAAAAGGAGTTCATCCAAAATTAGAACAACCTTCTCTGGTAGTCCCCTCGCAGCAGTACCCCTGGCCGGTGATCCGATTGGCCGATTTATACCTCATGTATGCCGAGGCATTAATTGAGTATGGTGGTGCAGGAGAGTTTGCAAGCGCCAAACAATATATTGACCGGGTACGATCCAGAGCAGGAATCCCTTCCGTTGACGATGCATGGGAGCCAATTGGAGGAGCCAATAGCAGAGAAGTATTAAGAGATATCGTAAGGCAGGAACGTACTATTGAATTTTACCTTGAGAACCAGCGATTTTGGGATTTGAGACGCTGGATGATCGCCGAACCTTATTTTGGTACACAGGCAAAAGGAATGAATATTCAAGGAGAAAATGATCTTGAATTCTTTCAGGTTCAGGAGGTTCCTTTCCAACGGAATTTCCGTTCGCCTGCATTTTATCTGATGCCCATACCACAAGGAGAGATAAATAAAAATGAGAAACTGGTTCAAAATCCTGGATATTAATTTTCAAAAAATCTATTTTTATGAACAAGATATTGATTTCACTATTTTTAATGTCGTTGCTAATCGCTTTTACCAATTGCGACAACGATAAAAAAACGGAGGTTCCTTTCCCCTCACAAATAAGTGACATAAAGACGGAACCCCGTGTGGGCGGTGTTTTACTATCATGGGACATCCCCCAGGACTCTAATTACTTCTACGTACAAACCCGTTACGAAAAGAACGGACGCACAATTAAAACAAACTCCAGCATTTTTACCGATTCGGTTGTTATCGGGGGTTTGCTTAATAAGTTTGAATACGTTTTTGAAGTGCAGGCCTTTAATGAGGATTTAGTAGGCAACGAAGTGCTTACTACATCGGCAGTGCGACCTATACGCCGAGGAAAGGATATAACGTACCAGCCCGAGTCAAACGTGGACATTGAATTAACGGATGATATGATTGACACCTATACCCAGGAATCTTCCGAAGGGCCTAAGAAAAATCTTCTCGATGGAAACATCAACTCCTATTGGCATACCGCCTGGTCAAGCGGGGTTGCTCCATTGCCGCACTGGATTCAGATTAACTTTGATGAACCAACCGAGATAGGAGGGATGAGGTACACTTTTAGGCAAAACGGCGACGAAAATGGAAGACCCTCGCAATGGGATTTACAGGTGAGCGATGATGGCAATGCCTGGACCACCGTATGGACCTCCGAAGAAAATCTGCCAACTTCACCTGTAGCGAGTACGCAAACCCTGTTGTTTGGCGAAAGAGAAAACTTTAGCTCTCAGTATTTCCGCTTGCGTATTTTGGCCAATCCCGGTAATAGAACCTACACCCACCTAAGCACAATAAGCATATTTAAGAAAGGCCTGTCTGTTGTGGATCTGGAAGAAGAAGCAGAGCGAAATTATCAATAGTTTACACAGTGATTTTAAGGGCATTGACGAACATGGTTTTATGCTTGTCAATGCCCTTTTAAATTGCATTTTTACTGTATATAAAATAAGTTTACCATGAATTTAAAAATATTGCCTGTTTTTATAATAGCTATTTTTTCCTTTTTTACCCAACATAGCTGCTCAGATGATAAGGTGGCCGATGTTAAACCATTGCCCGAGGAGCCCGATAAAAACGAACTTCCAACGGAATACAATCCTGGAAATGCGAACGATATCGATAAGGATATCAAAATCGTTGTTAAAGGGGCAAGTGCGAGCGAACATCAGTCAGGAACCGATATAGACAAAACCATTGACGGTGATTTTGGCACCCTGTACCACAGCCGCTGGGGTAATCAAACCACCTATCCCGTGGTACTGGAATACACTTTTGGCGAGGATGTGGATCATATAGACTATGTGTTGCTGCATCCACGTAAGGACAGCAATAATGGCAGGATACTGAACTGCCAGATATTTATAAAGAGCCGGGGCAGCAGCGAATACAGCAAGTTGGGCGATTATGAATTCAACGGCAATACGCTCCCCAAAATTATCCGCTTTGAAGAGGGTTTTTCGGAACCGGCAGCTTTCAAGATATCGGTTACAAAAGGCACCAACGACTTTGTGAGCCTGACGGAAATAGAGTTTTTTAAGAAAAGTTCATCTATTCTCGAAAGTCTGAACATCTTTAACGATAAGGCCTGCACCCAATTAAAGGATGGCACATCACTGGAGGATATTGAAGCTGTAAATAATGAGTTTGTTAAAAAAATGGCTCTGGCCATTTACGAAGGTGTGTACGACAGTATAAGGATTGGCGAATTTGAGAGCTATCCCGATCCGCAAATAATTGCTGGGAGCAACAAAACCAGCACTTACGGTTACTACGATAATGTAACTGGCATTTATGTAAAGTGGGGGGATGATATGGTGGTTTTCGTGGATGACTTTGTAGGAGACATGGCACTTCGCGTAGTGGATCACACCAAAGGGTTTAGTGGACAGGACTTTATCCTTCAGCCCGGTGTTAATCGCTTTAACGTTCGCACAGACGGCCTGGCTTATGTTATCTATCAGGATGAACTAAAACACGATGTGAAGATTAATTTTGCCACCGGTACGATCAACGGTTACTTCGATGCCTCCAAACACACTAACGAGGATTGGAACGACCTGATAGGCAATGCCCCCTACAGCTATTTCGACCTACTGGGTAAATATGCACATCTCACCTTTACAACGGACGATTTACGTGAAAACACACAGGATGCAGAACGCCTTATCGAGGTATATGACTCCATCGTTTATCTGCAGCAGGATTTCATGGGCTTGTATAAATACGACAGGGCCTACACTACCCGTTCCTACTTCCGCACCAACACCCATCAGGACATGTACATGTATTCCACCGGCAACCGTACGGAATATCATAAAGGTACCATGCCGGCACTTTGCAACCACAACACGGTACGTTCTTCGCCTTGGGGGCCTGCACATGAGGTTGGACACACCCACCAAACCCGTCCGGGCTTAAAATGGTTGGGTACCACCGAAGTTACAACCAATATCTATTCATTGTATGTGCAAACCACTTTTGGCAACGGTGCCCGCATTGATGTGGAGGACATGGGGGAATACAACAACCGCTACGAAAAAGCCTTTACAGAAATCATTGCACCGGGTATCTCACACGCTGCTCATGGCGACGTGTTTTGCAAGCTGGTACCCTTTTGGCAACTTCAACTTTATTTTGCCCGTGTTAAAGGTTATACCGATTTTTATAAAGATGTTCACGAGGTCATCCGCATTAATGACAATCCTCAGTCGCCCGGCCAGGCACAGGTGGAGTTCGTAAAGATATGCAGCGACGTGGCACAAACCGATCTGACCGACTTTTTTACCGCCTGGGGATTCCTTACCCCCGTTGACATGCAGATAGACGATTACGGGACAGGTCAAATGACCGTTACACAAAGCATGGTGGACGAAGCAAAATCTTATATTGCCTCCAAAGGCTACGCAAAGCCGGATGCCAGCATTGAATTTATACACGAACAAAGCGTTAGTGCTTATCAAGCCAAAGGAACAGTCAGCGGAGGTACAGCTGCGGTAACGGGTAATGACATCTCCGTTACAGGGCATTCCAATGCCGTTAGCTTTGAACAGCACCGCAACGGCAAGCTTATTTTTATCGCTACACGGCCCACCTTCACGGTGCCTTCTTTTGCAACAAATGACAAACTGTATGCAGTGGGTTACGACGGTAACCGTGTAGAGTTAGATGTAAAATAAAGATATTAATGATAGGTTTTTTTACTCTTTTCTAACCTATCATTATGTATATTTTTTCATATTTAAACCTTAACATCATGAAAAAACGTTTATCTCTTTTTATTACACTGGGCTTTACCCTATTTATACTTGGTTTTTCAACCAAGGCTCAAGTAACACCCGTTGTGAGTACCGAAGCGGAACCTATTTGGTACAGCATCGAATCGGCATGTACAGCACCCTTAGGAGGTGGCAGTTATACCGGCCCCACTAACCTATTGGGTTATGCGCTCTACCCCAACACCGCCGAAAACAGGATTTATGCCCGTATTGCCCAAGGGGGCGATGACGAATTGTGGGCGCTGGTTGACGTAGACGGTGTGGTGAAACTAAAAAACAAAGGTTCGGGACTATACATGAATCTGTCGCACTCCCTGGATGCTACCGGCGGCAGCTTTGAGTTCGGTGCATTGGGCGACAATCAGTTTTGGATGAGGGGGGGCCATAACAGCTATACCTTAATTTGGAATGGCTTAAAATGCGATCGCTGGAACAGCAATCAAAAGGACTCAAACACGGCTTATTATTTTAAGCAACATGGTGACCCCAAAATTATTTTGGGCGCTACCATCACCATAGCCACCAATTTAAAAGAAAGTTTAGTGGGTACCAACCCGGGATACATTTCAACGGGGAGTCCCGCCATAGCACAGTTGGATGCCGCCATTGCAGATGCCCAGGCCGTATTCGATTCCAATGAAGAAACACCTGATTATTCAGGGGCTACATCAGCATTGCACACAGCTATGGAAACTTTCAGAAATACGGCACGCAACCCTGTTATGCTGAGCACCCCAGAAAACGAGACCTGGTATTATCTGGTTTCGGCAGCTACAAACGATTACTGCAAAAATAAGGTCATCGTAAACAGGAGCTCCGAACCGGGCGTTCGCTTGCAATTTGACGACAGAAAAGTGGATCCGAATATGTTGTGGAAAATAGTGGATGCCGGCAGTGGCAAGTATGGGATCCAGAATATGGCAAGCGACCTGTTCATCGCACAGGACATTACGCAGGGAACATCTACAACAATAGCCCCTTACAACATTAACCCCTTAGCGCCAAGTGTTCAATTCTCGCTATATATCGATGGAACAAACCCGCTGCACTGCCAGCAAAACGGATCAGTGATTGTAGCCTGGCCCGGTGGTGTTGATTCACCCAGTGCATGGCGTCTGGAGGAAGTTAGCAACATACAGGTGCCGGCTTCCATAACCGAGGTGGATGTAAACCACATGCAGGTAACCACCGGCATAGGCAATAGCAACTTTGCCTTTACCCAGTTTTCCGTAAATGTTGAAGGATTCACCGGGTCTCCAGCTTTAGAGGAGGTGGTTGTTAATCTTGAGGGAACTACCAACCTGAGCGATGTACAAAACCTACGCATTTACGACCTGGGAAGCGACCTGCGCTTTAACCCGGCAGAGCATACCTTGGTGGGTGCTGCTCAAAGTGCTGCGGGCAACATTAGCTTCACCATAAGCCCGGCTTACAACCTATCCTATGGCACCAACCGTTTTGCACTGGTATGCGATGTAAGTGCCAATGCACTGGAAGGCAACTTAATAAAAGGAAGCGTACATACGGCCAAGCTCAGCGGGCAAACGGAGTTTACCGTGGCCAACCCCTCCCCTGCCTTTGCCTCAACCATATTTTTGGCACAGCACACCTTATTCTCACCCGGCGATTACGGCTCTATGTTTTACCGTATCCCCGCCATTGTAACAGCCAACGACGGTTCTTTGGTAACAGCCACGGATAAACGCATCAATCACGACCGCGATCTGCCGGCCGATATCGATTTGTATATCAAACGATCCGTTGACAACGGCATTACCTGGAGCGAACCGCTGATGATAGCCGGACAAGATACCGAAACGGGGTATGGCGACGCAGCATTGGTGGTGGAAAAAGAATCAGGTAAGATATTCTGTCTGATGGCCTCTGACCGCGGCTTCTTTCAGTCCACACCGGCCTCTCCCATACGTATTGTAGTTTGCGAAAGCGCCGATAACGGCATCACCTGGAGTGCTCCACTAGATATTACCAACAGCATATACGGTGCGGGTAGCAGCAACCCCATCTCGCAGAACTGGAATGGTGTGTTTGTAGCATCGGGTCGTGGACTGCAATTGCAAAACGGACGACTGATGTTTGCCGTGGCCGTACGTGGCACCACCGATGGCATCGATAATTATGTGATCTATTCCGACGACAAGGGAGCTACCTGGAACATAAACACCAACATGGTTCACAGGCACGGCGACGAGTCCAAGCTGGCACAGCGTAACAACGGCGATGTAATCATCTCTATACGTAACGCAGGTACCCGCGAGTGGAACATTTCGCAGGATAACGGCGACACCTGGGGCACCAGCACCAATCACCCCGATTTAATAGACCCCAACTGCAACGGTGAGATTATGACCTACACCTCTACGCTGGATGGCTACGACAAAAACCGGATGTTACATTCGTTGGCCTATGCGTCCAACCGTTCCAACGTGTCGATGCTCATTAGTTACGACGAGGGGCTTACCTTTCCCATCGTTAAAACTATTTGTCCTGCCCCATCGGCCTACTCTACCTTTACCATCCTTGAGGATGGAACCATAGGCATGTATTACGAAGACGGATCCATAGGAGGTGGCTTCGATATGGTATTTGTGCGATTTTCGCTGGAGTGGCTTACCGATGGTGCCGACATTTACATGGATCCCAACGTGAGCGTTGATAATATAACCCAGGATAGTTATAAGGTATGGAGCAGCAACAAACAGATAATCGTAGAAGGGCTCCCTGCCAACTCATATCAGATTTATAATATCTCTGGCATTAAAGTATCCACAAACAAAAACCTTTCTACCGGTATTTATATTGTAGATCTGGGCACACAAAAAGTAAAGGTCTTTGTGAAATAAAGTAGGTCATGATTATCTAACCTGGATATACTAAAATAAGAATATGCCGGGTGCTTAACATGATCATCCTTTATCACTTTGGATTGCCGAATTTAGAATGGATAGATTTAGCCCCGGGTGGCTGCCCTCATTAAGAGCAGTCATCCGGGGCTTTCTATTTTAATAATGGTCAGGGGGGAAGTACTGGCGACGCAGCGGCAGGGATGGGGATCTATACGGATTATAATACTTGTTGCGATTAATCTTTCGTCTCTAACCCTCCCTGAAAATATTCCTTAATCTCATCTACAATAACCTCAGGATATTCAAATATCATTACGTTTTCGTAACGTACGATGGTAATGTTGTATGTGCTTAACTTGTTATCTCGTTTTTGGTCATACTCCTCGTTGTAAATATGGTGTTCGCCATCCAACTCAATGCCCAATCGAATTTTGGGGCAATAGAAATCTATGATAAAGTTACCTATGGAGTGTTGTCTCCTAAATTTTAGTCCCGCAATTTGTTTGTTTTTAAGGTATCTCCAAAGTTCAATTTCGGCTGGTGTAGAGTGGTTGCGTAATCTTTTTCTGAATTGTTTTAACCGGGGACTGTTGGATTTCATGGCAGATGTTTTATTCAAGTTAGAGAAAATATCGGTAAAAAGCTACCCGCCTGGCGCACAGATTTGCATGGTGGGATGATTCCCACCCAACGGTTCTTCCCCCTCCCATTTTTGGAGGGGGGGGGGGGGGGGGAAGTACTGCCGCGCAGCGGCAGGGATGGGGGTTGATACGTATTGTTGTTTGCCATATGAATTTTTTAACGGCAAGGCTTTTCTATGTTGCAAGGCCTACAACCACCCCGTCTGATGCTACGTACCTACGCATCATCCACCCCTCCTTTAAAAGGCGGGGAATCGTTGTGACTGTAGTTTTGTTTATGTGTTTAAATTTTATTCGCTGTGAATACCCCCCTTTAGGGTTGGGGTAAAGGTGGGGAACTGCTAGGTGCACAGATTTGCATGATGGGATGACTCCCACTCAACTGGTAAGTGGATATATTTGCATGGTGGGATGACTCCCACTCAACGGCTCTTCCCCCTCACATTTTTGGAGGGGGGGGGGGAAGTACTGCCGCGCAGCGGCAGGGATGGGGGTTGATACGTATTGTTGTTTGCCATATGAATTTTTTAACGGCAAGGCTCACCTAGCTGGCAGGTTCACAACCACCCCGTCTGATATTTCGTACCTCAATATCATCCACCCCTCCTTTATTAAGGAGGGGAGCTTCGTTGCGACTGTAGTTTTGTTTATGTGTTTAAATTTTATTCGCTGTGAATACCCCCCTTTAGGGTTGGGGTAAAAGGCGGGAAACTGCGAGGCGCACAGATTGGCATGATGGGATGACTCCCACTCAACTGGTAAGTGGATATATTTGCATGGTGGGATGACTCCCACTCAACGGCTCTTCCCCCTCACATTTTTGGAGGGGGGGGGGGGAAGTACTGCCGCGCAGCGGCAGGGATGGGGGTTGATACGTATTGTTGTTTGCCATATGAATTTTTTAACGGCAAGGCTCACCTAACTGGCAGGCAGGCAACCACCCCGTCTGATGCTCCGTGCCTACGCATCATCCACCCCGCCTTTATTAAGGAGGGGAGCTTCGTTGCGACTGTAGTTTTGTTTATGTGTTGAAATTTTATTCGCTGTGAATACCCCCCTTTAGGGTTGGGGTAAAGGCGGGGAACTGCAAGGCGCTTAGATTTACATGGTGGGATAATTACTTCTCATCCACAAGGTGCACAGATTTGCATGATGGTAGGTTTCAAGAACCAACGGCTCTTCCCCTTTTTTTTGAGAAAAGGGGAAGTACTGCCGCGCAGCGGCAGGGATGGGGATCTATACGTTTGTTGTTTTTTCATTGAGTGGTTTTTTAGCGGAAAGGCTCACCTAGCTGGCAGGTTCACAACCACCCCGTCTGATATTTCGTACCTCAATATCATCCACCCCTCCTTTATTAAGGAGGGGAGCTTCGTTGCGACTGTAGTTTTGCTTATGTGTTGAAATTTTATCCGCTGTGAATACCCTCCCCTTTAGGGTTGGGGTAAAGGAGGAGAACTGCGAGGCGCACAAGTGGGCGTCAGCGGCATTTGTCTTGGGGGCAAAACGCTGGCCATACGCAAACAGGGAAAAATAAAAGTTTCGTTCAACCCAAAAATCAATGAAATATTGGTTTACTTTGAGATTTAGATTATTTTTAACTTTAGAGCATGAAAACATTTTATCATTAATACAGGTTATATGAAACATCTTTTTATTCTCCCCTTAATGCTGTTTGCCCTGCACATAACGGCTTGGGCACAGAACCCCATTACGCCTTCCAACACGATTAAAATCAATGAAGGCGACACCCCCGAAGACATCATTCGTAAGGCGGCTCACGTGGTACCCACACCCAACCAGTACGAATATAAGAAGCTGGAATTCACAGGCTTTGTACATTTCGGGCCCAATACCTTTACCCGCATGGAGTGGGGCAACGGGATGGAGGATCCCAAAATTTTCGACCTCCAGAATTTGGATACCGACCAATGGTGCCGGGCCATGAAGGCCGCCGGCATGAAACTGGTTGTTTTTACAGCCAAGCACCACGATGGTTTTGTGCTGTGGCAATCGCGTTATACCGAACATGGTATCATGTCGTCGCCCTTTCGCGAGGGCAAGGGCGATGTGCTCAAAGAGCTGTCAGCATCGTGCCAAAAATACGGTCTCAAGCTAGGCGTTTATCTTTCACCCGCCGACCTGTACCAAATTGAAAACCCCGAAGGGCTTTACGGTAACCTGAGCAAATACAGCATGCGCACCATCCCGCGTGCAGTTGAAGGGCGCCCCTTTTCCAATAAAACCACCTTTGAGTTTGAAGTAGACGACTACAACGAATATTTTTTAAACCAGCTTTTTGAGCTGCTTACCGAGTATGGCCCTGTACACGAAGTATGGTTTGATGGAGCGCACCCCAAGCGCAAGGGTGGGCAAAAATATAATTATCCGGCCTGGAAAAAGCTCATCCGCACACTGGCTCCCGAGGCAGTTATTTTTGGTCGTGAAGATGTGCGCTGGTGTGGTAACGAGAGCGGCGGCACGCGCAAAACCGAATGGGACATCGTACCTTTACCGGGAGATCCCAAACAGATGCTAAAGTTCCCCGATATGCACGGCGATATTGGTAGCCGCGAGAAACTCATGGATGCCAAATACCTGCACTACCTCCCTGCCGAAACCAATACTTCTATCCGCGAAGGGTGGTTCTATCGCGACGAAACAAGCCAGAAAGTGCGCAATGCCGATGATGTGTTCGATATTTATGAGCGATCGGTGGGCGGCAACTCCACCTTTTTATTAAATATCCCGCCGAACCGCGATGGCCTTTTCTCGCCTGAGGACGTGGCGGTGTTGGAAGAAACAGGCAACAGGATACGCGAAACCTACGGCAACGATCTGCTTCAAGGTGCCACCGATCCTGCTGAAATGTTAGACAATGACGAACTCAGTTTCGTGGATGCTTCCGAATTTAACAATCAATTGATCGTTGAACTGCCACAAACCGTCACCGTGAATAGGTTTGTACTGATGGAGGCCATAGCTACACACAGTCAGCGTATCGAAGAACATGCCCTGGACGCCATGGTAGAAGGCCAATGGAAAGAGATAGCCTCGGGCACAACGGTGGGCTATAAAAAGATACTGCGCTTCCCCACCGTATCCACGGACAAATTCAGGATCCGCATTTTAAAATCCAGGCTTAATGCCACGCTGAGCAAAGTATCGGCACATTACTACAAAAGCCGTCCGCCGCAAATAACAATGAGCCGCAATGCCACGGGAGAAGTTACCCTGGCTCCCAAAGCCGATGATTTTGGCTGGAAGTCGCATGGCATAGATGCCACAGGTAACCTAAACGCCGATATGGAGATACGTTACACGCTGGACGGAAGTACACCAAGTAAAACATCAGCAATTTATGATTCGCCAATCAAAGTTAAATCAGGAGAAGTAAAAGCACGAGCGTTCAGTAGCGATCAGGCAGGAAGCGAAACTTCGGTCCGTTTTGGCCTGTTGAAAAACAATTGGCAGCTGGTAAATGCCAGCAGCAGCAAGGAAGGGTTTGAAGCCGGTAAAGCTTTCGATGATCAAGCCTCCACTTATTGGCAGTCGGACAATACTTCTGTTCATCCTCATTCTGTTTCCATTGACTTAGGCACAGTACAATCACTCACAGGCTTCGCTTACACACCGCAAACCCAACACAAGGAAGGTATGATGGAACTTGGGAGCATTTATACCAGCAAAAAAGGCAAGAAATGGAAAAAGGTGACCTCCTTTGAGTTTGGCAACCTGATAAACGATCCGGTAAAACGGACCAAAGCATTCGACAAACCTTTAAAAACGAGATATATAAAAATTGTTTCCGAAAGAGGTGCTGGTGGTAGCAATTCTGTGGCAGTTGCCGAATTGGACTTTTTTGTGGATTAAGAACAACACCTGTTTAAAAAAAATGATATCTCCCGTTACCAATAAATGGTGCGGGAGATTTTTTTTGGAGACAGGCAATAGTATCAGGTAGCTTTTAGGGTGAAAAACAAGGGTATGCACTATCGGCTTTAGCCGTGATTCGTATGTGCAGCTTGGATGAGGAATGACATTCACGGCTAAAGCCGATTTGCTTCTTGTACCAATCCCTGCCTTGAAAGGCAGGGCTATAGGACTTTATATACAGCTTCAATACCGACACATCAGAGTAGTAACAAATTGAAACCCACTACCCCATCCTTCTCACCCATAGATTATGTACAAAACATCAACCCATCCTACCAATCAAATCCCCTAACCCCATCTTTTAAGATGGGGGATGCACTGAACAGCAACCGGCTTTAGCCGTGATTCGTATGTACAGCTTGGATGAGGAATGACATTCACGGTTAAAGCCGATTTGCTTCTTGTACCAGTCCCCGCCTTGAAAGGCAGGGCTATAGGACTTTATATACAGCTTCAATACCGACACATCAGAGTAGTAACAAATTGAACCCACTACCCCATCCTTCTCACCCATAGATTATGTACAAAACATCAACCCATCCTACCAATCAAATCCCCTAACCCCATCTTTTAAGATGGGGGATGCACTAAACAGCAACCGGCTTTAGCCGTGATTCGTATGTACAGCTTGGATGAGGAATAACAGTCACGGCTAAAGCCGATTTGCTTCTTGTACCAATCCCCGCCTTGAAAGGCAGGGTTGTGGATTTTATGTACAGCCTCAATACAGACACATCAGAGTAGTAACAAATTGGAACCCACTACCCCATCCTTCTCACCCATAGATTATGTACAAAACATCAACCCATCCTACCAATCAAATCCCCTAACCTCATCTTTTAAGATAGGGGATGCACTGAACAGCAACCGGCTTTAGCCGTGATTCGTATGTACAGCTTGGATGAGGAATAACAGTCACGGCTAAAGCCGATTTATTTCTTGTACCAATCCCCGCCTTGAAAGGAAGGGCTATAGAATTTTATGGCAGCTTCAATACCGACACATCAGAGCAGTAACAAATTGAACCCACTACCCCAACCTTCTCACCCATAGATTATGTACAAAACATCAACCCATCCTACCAATCAAATCCCCTAACCCCATCTTTTAAGATGGGGGATGCACTGAACAGCAACCGGCTTTAGCCGTGATTCGTATGTGCAGCTTGGATAAGGAATGACAGTCACGGTTAAAGCCGATTTGCTTCTTGTACCAATCCCCGCCTTGAAAGGCAGGGCTATAGAATTTTATGGCAGCTTCAATACCGACACATCAGAGCAGTAACAAAATGAACCCACTACGCGATCCTTCTCACCCATAGATTAAGTACAAAACATCAACAATATTATCGTTAAACCTGGGAATGAAGCGGCAAGAAAATAGACGAAAAACATATAACCATAACCTGCAGACAATTTAATATATAATTTAAACACTGTATTATTCTATGTAAATAGATTAATACTAAATGTAGATTAAAGATTATAAACCGAAGATATCTGAATTCTTTATATAAATAAATTAATTTATTCTGTAAATGTATCTACAATACTATAATATTCATCTACAATTAATATTACTTGTTTTACAGCGTAAAATAATTCATCTACATAATGATATTAATTACCGTTGCTATAAACATTTAATTATATGCTTAAGTAATCTGTATCTGACGGGATTAATAAATTCTCTCAACCTGTTTCGGAAGGCAAAAAGGGATCTGATCGGCAGCATGAATTAATCCCCATCCCCCACATCTGCGGCGTAGCCCTTCCCTTTTCCGAAAAAAAACGGAAAGGGAAGATCACCGTTGATTGAAATTCATTCCATAAACCACAACCGAGTGCCCCACAGTGAACACCCATGCCAACAACTTTCATCGCACATTTCACTATCGTTACAATTTTTTTCCCAAATCCCGAATACATTTCCTACGGACTATTATTCAAACTAATTTTTTATTAAAAATTTAATTCCCAAAAATCTTTACAAATTAACTAAATTTGCCACTAACGATTATTTGTTCATCGGTATCTTTGGCAACAACATACGCTTTTGGTTTTCCCAGAAGCAATTATATATTATCCGTTTTATAATTAATTTAAAATAATATAAACTACTTATCATGAAATTCACTTTTCTAAATGTGCTTATCATCATGATGGCAATTACGGCCTGCCAACCACCCCAAAAAGAGGTGGCTGAAAAGCCCAACATCGTGTTTATTATGACCGACGACCATGCTTACCAAACACTAAGCGCCTACGACGATCGTTATATCAACACCCCTAACCTGGATCGTTTGGCCAAGGATGGCGTATTGTTTGCCAACAGCTTTGTGGCCAACAGTATTTGTGGGCCCAGCCGTGCCGTAATGCTTACCGGCAAGCACAGCCACGCTAATGGTTTTATCGACAACTCCGGTATTTTTAATGGTCAGCAGCAAACTTTCCCCAAGTTATTGCAGAAGTCTGGATACCAAACGGCCATCATTGGTAAGTGGCACCTGGGCGGCACCCCTACTGGCTTTGATTACTGGAACATTTTACCGGGACAAGGAAGCTATTACAACCCCGATTTTATCGGCATGGAAGAAACAGTGCGACACCCCGGCTACGTTACCGACTTGATTACCGACTTTAGCATGGACTGGATGGACGGACGCGACAAGGAAAAACCCTTCTGCCTATTGGTACACCACAAAGCCGTGCACCGTGTATGGATGCCCGACACCGATCACCTAGACGAGTTTAAGGACAAGACCTACCCCTTGCCCGAAACTTTTTACGACGATTATAAGGGACGCCAGGCTGCAGCAGAGCAGCATATGAGCATTCGTACCGACGATATGGATGTGGTTTACGACCTGAAGATGGCCGACAAAGAAAATGAAATAAAAACTCGCTACGGCGGATGGTACCGCACCGGTGCCCTGGCTCGTCTCGATGAGGCGCAACGTGCCAGGTGGGACGCTCATTACGACCCTATTATCGAAGACTTTAAAAAGGCTAAGCTCTCCGGCAACGAGCTGAGCGAATGGAAATACCAACGTTACATGCGCGATTACCTGGCCAGTGTACGTTCGTTGGACAATAACGTGGGCCGACTGCTGGATTATTTGGAAAAAGAGGGGTTGATGGATAATACCTTGGTTGTCTACACTTCCGATCAAGGTTTTTACATGGGCGAGCACGGCTGGTTCGACAAGCGTTTTATCTACGAAGAATCATTGCGCACACCACTACTTATGCACCTACCCAAGGGTTATGAACTAAAAGGTGAAGTGAAAGAAATGGTACAGAACATCGACTATGCCCCTACCTTTATGGAACTAACCGGAAACACCGTTCCGGAGGATATGCACGGACGTTCGCTGGTTCCGTTGTTCAAAAAGAAGGCAAAAAATTGGCGCGATGCTATCTATTATCATTATTACGAGTACCCCAACGAACATATGGTAAAACGCCATTATGGTATACGCACGGAGCGCTATAAATTAATTCATTTTTATTTCGATATAGACCAATGGGAACTCTACGACCTACAGGAAGATCCTAACGAAATGAACAACCTATACGGCCAGGCCGAGTATGCCGATAAAACAGATGATCTGAAAGCCCAATTGAAAGATTTGATGGTTCATTATGACGACCAGAAAGCCCTGAAAATAATGGCCGGCGAATTAAAAGTGACAGAGTAAATATCTGCGTTTCATTGGCGGCAGTACTTAAAATTCAAAATAAAAACAACCCCCATTCACGTGCTTATATCACGGGGATGGGGTTGTTTATTTTTATATTTTCCGGTGCGCAAACACGGGAGAACCCTATCAGCATTGTAAAAAAGAAAGTATATCAGGGACGGTGAAAAGCTAAAATGGCACGAACTAAAAAGCACGCTGAGCAACAATGCGGCATCGGCAGCTTCTTTTGAGCTTGCTCAAAAGAACAACCATAGAGCTAAGCCTTTATTGATTGCCGGAGGCGGCCATGCTTGCATGGCGGCCAGAGATTATCTGCATAACGCTATCGACCCACACAATGCCTACCTGAAGAGCGTAGGAAGCACCACCCCCCCCCTCGCTCCTTAACAACAAAGAGATTGCTCTTATTTATCGGAAATGGAATTAAAAATAGGTTTCCATTATTGTAAACAATTTGATTATACAAAAAAAAGCCCCCAGACTGGGAGCTTTATATATATTGTTTTGAAAGTTTACAACAAACCCTTGGCTTTCAACAGCCCGGCCATTTCTTGCTGAACTTCCTTGGCTGCTTCGCCGGCCTTTTGGGCAAAGTCTTGCTCCGAGCTGGCGTAGATAATACCCCGCGATGAGTTCACCAGGAGGCCGCATTTGTCGTTCAAGCCATTTTTGGCAACCTCTTTCAGGCTACCACCCTGTGCACCCACCCCCGGAACCAGTAAAAAGTGGTTGGGGATGATAGATCTGATTTCCTGAAGCTTCTCGGCCTTGGTGGCACCTACCACGTACATCAGGTTTTCTTCGTTGCCCCATGCCTTTGAAGACTTGATCACTTTCTCGAATAGTTTTTCACCGTCCTCACTCACATACTGAAAATCGGCAGCCCCTTTGTTCGAAGTTAAGGCCAACAAGATAACCCATTTATCCACGTAGGTCATAAAAGGCTTTACGGAGTCCTCGCCCATGTAGGGTGCTACGGTAACCGCGTCAAACTCCATGGCGTCGAAAAAGGCTTTGGCGTACATGTTAGAAGTATTGCCAATATCCCCTCGCTTAGCGTCCGCAATAATAAATATATCGGGATAGTTGTAACGGATGTAATTCACCGTTTTCTCAAGACTATTCCAACCCGACACGCCCATGCTCTCATAAAAAGCCATATTAGGTTTGTAGGCCACCGTAAACTTGTGAGTAGCATCAATTATCTCTTTATTAAAGGCAAAGATAGGATCAGTAGTTTCCAACAAAAATTGGGGTATCTTATTGATGTCGGTATCCAGACCTACACACAAAAAACTGCCCTTACGCTTTATGTTTTCAAATAATTCTTGCGATGTCATATTTTTTAGTTTAGAAAGTTGAAAGTTTGAAAGTTCTAAAGATTATACTTATTACTTTATCAACTCAGTACGTGATAAACTCACTACCTTACGTACACAATTTCAAGTGTTTTTATATCTTCTAACTACTACAACTCACTCGCCTTTAGCCTTTCCGAGTTTTCCTCCAAAATCAAACGATCGATAATGGCTTGTAAATCCCCATCTAATACTGCTGGCAGATTGTACAAGGTAAAGTTAACACGATGATCGGTAACTCTGCCTTGCGGATAATTATAGGTACGTATCTTGGCCGAGCGATCGCCTGTTGACACCAGAGTTTTACGCTTGGACGAAATCTCGTCAAGGTATTTTTGATACTCCAGGTTATATAAACGTGTGCGTAGTTCTATCATGGCCTTATCCAGATTTTTCAACTGCGATTTCTGGTCCTGACAAGTCACCACGATACCTGATGGGATGTGGGTAAGACGGATAGCGGAATAGGTGGTATTCACCGACTGCCCACCTGGTCCCGACGAACAGTAGGTATCCTTGCGAATATCTTCGTTGCGTAATTCAATATCAAACTCTTCCGCTTCGGGCAATACAGCAACAGATGCTGCCGAGGTATGCACGCGCCCCTGTGTTTCAGTTTGCGGTACACGCTGAACGCGATGTACCCCCGACTCGTACTTGAGGATGCCATAAACACCATCACCACTCACGTTAAACACCACTTCCTTATAGCCTCCCGAGGTACCTTCACTTGTATGGGTAACATCCACCTTCCAGCCTTTGTGTTCACAAAACTTAACGTACATTCTGAATAGGTCGCCGGCAAAAATACTGGCCTCATCACCTCCTGCACCGGCACGCAACTCTACTACACAATTTTTTGAATCTTCGGGGTCGGCCGGTATAAGCAACAGCTTTATCTCCTCTTCCATTTCGGGCAGCTTATCTTCCAGTTCTTCCAGCTCCGCCTTAGCCATCTCCCGCATCTCATCGTCGTCCTCTTCCTTTAAAATGGCTTTTGCTTCGGCAATATTGTCCAATGTGGTTTTATATATTTCGCGCGCTTTAACTACACGCTCCAATTCTTTATAATCCTTATTGAGCTTAATGTACCTTTTGGTATCGGCTATAACCTCGGGATCGGTTATTTGATCCGACACCTCCCGGAAGCGTATCACCACACCACCCAACATCTCTAATAATTTATTTTCGCTCATTGTATTTAGTTTTCTTGAATGCTTTATTTATAAATATTATCTGCCGCCAAGGCACTTAGAATATGCAGCTTCATCGGCTATTTATGGTTAACCAATAAATAAATTAGCATTCGTTTTTACATCCTATTGCTACTCTGCGTTAATTGTTTACTATTAATAACTGTTAAGCAAGCTATATAAACCCTGTAAATTGCATCCGATAGAAATTAAAATTTTATTCATATTTGAAAGTCCCAAATTCGCTTTTGATGGTCAGTTCAGTATTGTTACTCGTTACACAGCGGCCTACAATCTGTGCATCGATATTAAACGATTTACTGATAGTGATTAAATCAGCAGCGATGGATTCCGGCACATAGAGCTCCATCCGGTGCCCCATGTTAAACACCTTATACATCTCGTCCCAGGCAGTACCTGATTGCTGCTGAATAGTTTTAAACAAGGGTGGCACAGGGAACATATTGTCTTTAATTACATGCAGTTTGTCCACAAAATGCAGCACCTTGGTCTGTGCCCCTCCAGAGCAATGTACCATACCATGTATCTGTTCACGGTATTTATCGAGCATGGCTTTTATCACCGGTGCATAGGTTCGCGTTGGCGACAGCACCAATTTACCTGCATCAACACTTACACCCTCCACCGGATCGGTAAGCTTAAGACTCCCGGAATATACTAAATCGGAGGGCACCGAGTCATCATAGCTCTCGGGATATTTAGCGGCCAGGTAATTGGCAAACACATCGTGTCGGGCACTGGTTAAGCCATTGCTGCCCATGCCTCCGTTATAGTCTTTCTCGTATGATGCTTTACCTGAAGAAGATAACCCTACAATTACATCTCCGGCTTTTATGTTCTGATTATTGATTACATCGGCTCGTTTCATACGGCATGTAACGGTACTGTCAACGATGATGGTACGTACCAGATCGCCCACATCGGCCGTTTCGCCCCCGGTAGAATAGATGGAAATACCCATCTCTCTTAACTCGGCCAGCAATTCCTCTGTACCATTTATGATAGCAGAAATCACCTCGCCAGGCACTAAGTTTTTGTTACGCCCTATGGTGGACGATAGCAATATATTATCGGTGGCACCCACACAGAGCAAATCATCAAGGTTCATAATCAAGGCATCCTGGGCGATTCCTTTCCAAACTGAAATATCACCGGTCTCGCGCCAGTACATATAGGCCAGCGATGATTTTGTGCCTGCGCCGTCGGCATGCATGATATTACAATAATCCTCATCTCCGCAAAGGATATCAGGAGTTATTTTACAAAATGCCTTGGGATATAATCCTTTGTCGATGTTTTTAATGGCGCTGTGCACATCTTCCTTGGAGGCAGACACCCCTCTTTGACTGTACCTTGAATCTGAACTCACTATAATATTTTTTCTAATTTGCGAGTACAAAAATAGTACAATTATTTGGGAAAACAGGAGGTCAACCGATGATTAAATCGGAATTGAAATTTTAAGATCAGCATGCACCATTTTTTAATTTTAACTATTCACACTTAATCTAAAACATTACGAAACACCATTCAAAAAAGTAGGCAAAGTCTATTATGCCGCCTCACCCTACCAACCTATATGCCTCTACAACAATAATATACATAGGTCGATGTAAAATTATTTTAAAAATCATCACTTTCGTGTTGGTAAATAACAAATAATCGCATACATTTGCAACCGCAAAAACAGATTGGTGTTAATACCGATAGTTTTTGACATAGAGGTAGCTCAGCAGGTTAGAGCGTCCCGATAAACATTGGGAAGGGCGGCTGAGAAACTGCAACTCGATAATTAAAATAATGGCGAGGTAGCTCAGCAGGTTAGAGCGTCCCGATAAACATCGGGAAGGTCGGCTGAAAAACTTCAACTCGATAATTGAAATAATGGCGAGGTAGCTCAGCAGGTTAGAGCGTCCCGATTAACATCGGGAAGGTCGGCCGAGAAACTTCAACTCGATAATTGAAATAATGGCGAGGTAGCTCAGCAGGTTAGAGCGTCCCGATTAACATCGGGAAGGTCGGTTGGGAAACTTCAACTCGATAATTGAAATAATGGCGAGGTAGCTCAGCAGGTTAGAGCGTCCCGATAAACATCGGGAAGGTCGGCTGGGAAACTTCAACTCGATAATTGAAATAATGGCGAGGTAGCTCAGCAGGTTAGAGCGTCCCGATAAACATCGGGAAGGTCGGCTGGGAAACTTCAACTCGATAATTGAAATAATGGCGAGGTAGCTCAGCAGGTTAGAGCGTCCCGATAAACATCGGGAAGGTCGGCTGGGAAACTTCAACTCGATAATTGAAATAATGGCGAGGTAGCTCAGCAGGTTAGAGCGTCCCGATAAACATCGGGAAGGTCGGCTGGGAAACTTCAACTCGATAATTGAAATAATGGCGAGGTAGCTCAGCAGGTTAGAGCGCGTGATTCATAATCACGAGGTCGGGCGTTCAAGTCGCCCTCTCGCTACGAAGGGAACAGATATATGTCTGTTCCCTTTTTTTGTTATCAAAAACACCCAGCATGCCCCACTTCGTTTACATAATCCACAGTCAATCCAAGGACAGATACTACATAGGCTCCTGTGCCGACATAAAAAAAAGAATTGACAGGCACAACGCAGGAGCAACACCATCCACAAAACCCCACCGCCCATGGACGGTGGTATATTCAGAGGTATTCCCCAATAAATCAGATGCGTTTAAAAGGGAAATCTATATCAAAAGGATGAAAAGCAGAAAGTATATCGAAAAACTAATACTCGATGCAAAATAGATTCTGTTCCCGGAGGCTACAAGCGCAGAGCGTCCCGATTAACATCGGGAAGGTCGGGCGTTCCCCGATAAAAATCGGGGCAGGCCAAGTCGCCCTCTCGCTACGAAGGGAACAGATATATATTTCTGTTCCCTTTTTTTGTTATCAAAAACACCCAGCATGCCCCACTTCGTTTACATAATCCACAGTCAATCCAAGGACAGATACTACATAGGCTCCTGTGCCGACATAAAAAAAAGAATTGACAAGCACAACGCAGGAGCGACACCGTCTACAAAACCATATCGCCCATGGACGGTGGTATATTCAGAGGTATTCCCCAATAAATCAGATGCGTTGAAAAGGGAAAACTATATCAAAAGGATGAAAAGCAGAAAGTATATCGAAAAACTAATACTCGATGCAAAATAGATTCTGTTACCAGAGGCTACAAGCGCAGAGCGTCCCGATTAACATCGGGAAGGTCGGGCTTTTAGAAATTGGTTCAACGAAAAAATATAAGTTTATTTGAAAACGTAAAATAAACATCAGACAGAGTTCAATTTACACTCCCATTTGCCCTAAGGTTCAGCATATAATTTTAACAATGATTTACCATCAAAATTATATCCTGAGATTTCGATATCCAAAAATTGTAATATCGTTGGCGCTATGTCAAAGGTTGTGGGTACATTTTGAAAACCATATTTTTCGAGCTCCACCACCGGGAGGGTATCTTCCGGTTTAATCGGCATTGTGTTACTCCTTTTTATTTCCCGGGATACTATATTATCCCCGGCCACTATCACAAATACATTGCGCTCGCTGAGATGTTCACCCCCGTGCCAGGTTTTAAAACCCCCATGATCGGAAGTGGAAACGATGAGCCACTCCTCATTTGCCCGGTTAGGGCGAGCGTTAATGGCATCCATTAAATCACCAACATAACGGTCGAATTGGACTATTTCGCGGTAATATTCATGTGCTTCGATGGTGAAGCCATGATTATGGCCCGCAATATCGGGATCGGCATAATAAACCACCGTAGCGTCGGCAGTTTCATTTGTCAGATAATCTTGTGCCAAGCGATGGATATACGCATCGCCACCCATTGCGTATTCGCGCTCAATGCGCATATCGGCACGATTAAGGATGATGCCGATGGGCACCCAGGTATAGAAAGCGGCGGTTTGGAACTCTGGTTTTTTCTCCTTTATGATGGATAAAATATCGGGATGCTTGTCCAGGTTTGTATTTTTAAATCCATTGTCCACCACTTTATGCTTATCGTCCAAAACGCCGGTAAATATGTTGCTCCAACCCGGTCCGCTCACTGTAATACATGTATTTAAAGCGTGGTAGCTATACGTGGCCCGTTTATTCAACAGGTCGATATTAGGGGTAGGTGCTTCCTGAAGGGCATCTCCCCGCACTCCGTCTACCCCGATAAAAAGAACTTTTTTTACCTTTTGTGCATGTATGTTCGCAACAAGCAAAAAGGTCATCACTAAAAAAATATTTAAAATCTGCATAATTAATTAGATGTTAGAAATTAGAGGTCCCGACTGATTAAATTTTAGGCGGCGGGATGTCGCGTTGCTCCATTAGAGATTTGAAGAATAAGTTGAAAGAAAGAATCTTTTCATACGCCAGAGTTCATCGGTTTATTTTAAAGGTTGACAATACGAAACCATGATCGGAGGCATAAAAGAAATCTCTTCCTTCCATCTGCAACGTATCCCCCAAGTTGGCATTGTAAGTTTCTGAGTGGATTGTTTTTATACTGTTACCGTGAGAATAAATGTAGTCGATACGGTCGAATCGTTGGGGCGCATCTTCTCCTATGCCGCTTAGCCAGGTAACGCCGGGATATTGAGCTGGGTTTGGGTGGATTTCCCGGAATGAATCTTTGAATCCTGCCTCTTCCAGCATGGCCGAAACAGGCCATCGCACCACCGCCCCGCCATGATGGTACATATCGCGGGCAGCCACTGTCCAGTCGAGATGGGAGTGGCTGTTGAAATCGCCGCCAATAATTACGGGGATGCTGTCGCTTTGGACCAGGAAGGGTTGCAGCACATTCAGTATTGTCCTGATTTCCTCGTCGCGCGATCCGGCCTCTTCCCATGCAATGATTTGCTCTTCGCTCTTTTCTACGGGAGCCAAACGTGTGTCGGGCAGGTAATGTAGCCATGTATCGAACACACGGACCGGTTGACCTTCCACGTCTATCTGTACCCCGCCGAAATTAAAAGTACTGATACTGTCGGGGAAAGTGTAGGTTTTTGTAATGGGGTAACGGCTGAAAACCGACAGGTTGCTCGACAATAAGCGATGATAATAGCCGAGTGAATCGGCCACCTGGTGCACAGCCCCATACGTTTCTACCATCAAAATAACATCGGCATTGCTATGTTTCAATATTCCTATGGTTCCCTCGCAACCTATGCCGGGATAGGCCTTTGAATGCCCGCCATGCCATATATTCCAGGCCAGCACTTTCAGCGTATCCGTTTGTTCAGCTTTCGCCGTCCGGGGCTGATCCATACAACTGAAAGATAAACCCATCATAGAGCAAACCGACAGCGCAATCATTATTTTTATACGTTTCATTGCTTCGGTGTTTATAAATAGTTAAAAGTTACACCAACTTTATTCAAATGGCATATCTATACAGTCGATCCGATACGGAAGTACCTAGGCTTTCCCTGACAAGAAATAGCTCTGCGGGGAATGGTCCGTGCGCAAGCATCGGAGATGTTGATTATTTAAATTTCTTCCTCTCCTCAAGCCGGAGTGGCTTTTACTTTTTTTCTAAAGCCAAAAAAAGTAAACAAAAAAGCCCGCCGACTGCACCACTCGCTTACCCACTAATATCTCGACGATGGAACAGAAAGAACTCGCTACGCTCAAACAACTTTCTGTTCTTTCATCGTCTTCAACAAGTGGGTCCCAAGCTGCGTTGCTGATGTCGGTGCCCGGACTTGGAGGATAGTGCAAGCTTCCTGGTACGCAATAAATACATGAAGCAAATTATCCTCAACATAACCTGTCCTGCCAAGCGGGAGCCTATGCCAACATTTCGACGGCATTGGCATTTATTGGTTTTTAAGAGTCTAAGTTTCCCGCGTCGGCAAAAGCCCTGCGGGGAGGATGCGTCGCAGGCAATTACAACTCTATTGCTTGAAACTTCTCCTTACTGCTCTAGCCGCAGAGCCTGCTCCGCTCCTAGCGGAGGGCTCTTACTTTCTTGTCTTGAAACAAGAAAGTAAGCAAAGAAATTCAAGGCTGCCCGAAAAACATCATCTGTCTCTTTCCGCTGCCCAAGTGCGGTCGGGCGATCTCCGAACCAGTTCGGAGCTTCCCGTCCTTACTAAGGCACCGCTTCGAGCCAAATAATGTTTTTCAGGAGGCCGGTCTCGCAAGCATCAAGCACTTGTCCGAGAATAAATGTTTTCACAACAAATTATCGTTAACATGTTGGCATTAGTTGCTTTTTAAGAGTCTAATTGAGATGGGGAATTGCCTATTTCGATTTTAACACTTTGGATGTACCTATCCACATCACTCTTATTTATTGCACGCTAATTTTTGTATCGAGCCTTATATCATCGGATGAAGCGCCAATCATTACAGAGAAGCTTCCCGGCTCAACCACCCGTTCCATATCGGCATTAATGATGGACAGGTCGTGCTCGGTAATGGTAAACTTGATGGTTCGCGCCTCTCCTTTTTTCAAAAAGAGTCTGTTAAAGTGCTTTAACTGTTTTATGGGCTGAACGGTAGAAGCATACTCATCTCTCATATATAGCTGAACCACCTCATCTCCATCGAAGGCACCAGTGTTTTTAATTAAGAATGATACTTCAAATGTAAACCGGTCTTTTTTGCTAACCAATAGATTTGAATAATCGAATTGCGAATAACTCATCCCATAACCAAAGGAATAAAGCGGGGCGGCCGGTAATTCAACATAGTCATGTCCCTTGGGATTCTTTTTGTTGTAATACACCGGAATCTGACCCACATGCCGGGGGACTGAGATGGGCAAGCGCCCGGCCGGATTATAATCGCCAAAAAGAACATCGGCAATGGCATTTCCGCCCTCCTGGCCCGGGTACCAAGCCGTTAGGAGCGCGTCGGCATTTTCGGCGGCCCAATTCATATTTAACGGACGGCCCTGGATGTAAATGACCACCATTGGTATTCCGGTAGCCTTTATCGCTTGCAACAAACTCATTTGTTTTCCTAACAAACCCAGCGTTGCCCTGTCAAAACCTTCGCCACTTTCCATATCACTGATACTTTCGGAAGAAGCAACGGCAGCCCCCGTTTCGATATATTGCGTTTTAAAATCCCGGGCACTGGATCCTCCTACCACCACAATGGCAACATCGGCCCTTCGGGCAGCGGCAACCGCTTTATCTATATCGGTGTTTAAAGTGTCGCGTATGGCACATCCTTTAACGTACTCAACCGTGGCGCCCTTCAGTTTTGACCGGACACCGTGGAGCACCGTTTTTATGTTGCCGGGCTCCTGCGGCGCGGTATAATCTCCCAGCATATTGTACCGGTTATCGGCATTGGGTCCGATAACGGCCACCTTTTTAACATCCTTATTTAATGGCAGCAGATTATTGTTTTTTAACAGCACCACCGATTGTTGGGCCACTTTTCGGGCATGTGCAATGTGATTGCTTGTTCTTGTGTTTCCGCGGGCTTTTTCGGGATCCACATAAGGATTTTCGAATAAACCCATCTCAAACTTCAGTCGTAACAAACGCGCGACAGCCGTATCGATGAGCGATTCGGCAATACGGCCATTTTTAACTGCACTGACAAGGTTACGATAGGCCTCCCCGCCCAAGTCGGAATCGACACCCGCCTTTGTAGCCATTATGGCAGCATCTTCCATTGTTTCTGCAACATAATGCGATCCTTTTAGACCTTCGATGCTCCCCAAATCTGAAACAACATAACCCCTGAAAGCCCAATGGTTCCGTAAAACATCGTTTAAAAGATAGCCATTGGCAGTGCAAGGTACCCCATCAATGGAGTTATAGGACGTCATAACCGATAAGGCGCCGGCTTTAATAGCCGCCTCAAAGGGAGGGAGGAAATTTTCGTGCAAATCGCGGGGGCCAATAATAGTGGTGTTGCCATTGTGCCCGCCCTCGGGGATGCCATAAGCCAAAAAGTGCTTTAGGGTAGAGATGACGCTATATGGCTGGGTCAAATCGCCTTTGCCCGTGCCCCTGACCATTGCTGCACCCAGTGTGGCGCTCAATACAGGATCCTCCCCAAAAGTTTCCTCCACCCTCGACCATCGGGGATCGCGCGTTAAATCCAGCACAGGCCCGTAGCCAATATGACCGCCCTGTAATCTGATTTCCTTTGAAATGATCTGCCCTGTCGCTTCAATCGTAGGTGCCGACCAGGTGGCCGCCATACCTATTCCCGAGGGGAATACGGTAGTGCCAATGGCCATGTGGCCGTGCGGCGCCTCTTCGGCCAAAAAGATGGGGATACCCAAACGGGTGTTCTCCATGATATACCGCTGAAGCGCATTACCTGCTTTTGCGGCCAATGCAGGATTAAGTCCCGTTTCAATGGTTTTTTTGGTCCATGGGTCGGCACGGTACGTAGCCCATAGCATTCCAATATGACGCTCTTGCACAAAGCGTTCAAATTTGGGGGAATGGCTTACGTCGGCACCTTTCTTCTGGTACATCTCCCAGCCTAAGGGACAGAGCATCTGCCCAATTTTTTCTTCAAGGGTCATACGCCCCAAAAGATCATTTGTACGCTCATGTACACTTAGGCGCGCATCTTTATACTTTTGCGAATGGGCAACTTGAATGCTCAGGGCAAATAGGAATACAAGTAGCCAGCGTTGATTTTTCATGTTTTAACTTTAATTAATTATATAATCTCTCATCAATCATAAATTTCATAACGATAAGATATAAATGTATGTATTAACCTACTAACTTATTAACCTACTGACCTCTGGTAACACTACCGCACAATTTGCGAAACCCGCAAGGTCCAGGCTAAATCGCATGGCGGATTGTTTCTTTGTTTGGCAGGTATATTCACAACAAAACCATCATCTTCGGCTTTCCACTTTAATGCTTGGTCACTTCCCAGCAGGGTTACTTCTGCACCGGAAACCGGCTTGTGCGATCGAATCACTATTTTTGATGGCATTTTTTCGCCTTCAGAAGCCAGATAGAGGAAATTAGCTGAACCATCTTTTTGCTGTGTCATGGCTATTTTGTCTTCCTTATACGGGTATAAGGGTTTGGAATTATAGATGGCCTCACCATTAACTTTAATCCAGGTCCCCATTTCTTTTAATAAATCGTAGGCGCCTTGTTGCCACTCCCCATCAGGCCCGGGGGCAATGTTATAGAGCAGGTTCCCACCTTTTGCCACAATATCAATCAGCATGTGAATGGCTTGGCGGCCCGTCATATATTTTGCATCGGGCGTATAGGACCATCCTCCCCCGGAAATGATACACGACTCCCATGGATAGGGGAGGGTGGCTTCCGGAACGCGGTTCTCGGGCGTTAAGTAATTTTGATTCTTGCCGTGGACAGCGCGGTCAACCACTATTAAGCCGGGTTGTTTTACCCTGGCCTTGGCAGCCAACTCATCCATCCGAATATCCTGGTTAATCACCTGTGCCTTTATAAAACCTGTGGAACTATTCTCTAACCTGCGGGCATAGGCTTTCAAAATAACGTCTTTCTCCTTTTTTGCAACCCAACCGCCATCAAGCCAAAGAATATCCATCTTACCATAATCGCTCATCAGCTCCATTATTTGATTATGCGTAAACTGAACGAAATTTTCCCACCTATCGGGATAAGCGGCAGGATCGTAGTTCACGTTACGGTCGGGCGTAGCAAACTCGGGCGACCAGTAGTCCTTATGGTGCCAGTCGGGTTTCGAAAAATAAGCACCTACCCACATCCCCTCATCCCTGAAGGCATCAAATACATTTTTTGCGATATTGGCTTTGGGATGGGTAGAGAATGGACATGCGGGTGATGTAACCTTATAATCGGTATATTTACTGTCGAACATACAAAACCCGTCGTGATGCTTGGTTGTAAAAACAACATATTTCATCCCGGCATCTTTGGCTGCTTTGGCCCATCGCTCAGGATTAAACTTTACCGGGTTAAACGTGGTTTGTAAACGCTCATAACGTTTCTTATAAGCGGTATAGTCCTCATCCGGACGACGACACCAACCTTCGTCCTCGGCACAAATGCTCCATGACTCTACGATACCCCATTGGCTGTAAGCCCCCCAATGCATCAGCAGACCAAACTTAATATCCTGCCATTGCGATAATTTTTCGAGCACCAGGGGATCCGTCTCCGGAACATAGCGTTCATCCTCATAAATGGCTTGCGAAAAACCTGGTAAGGCCGCCAAAAAAAGCAAGCCCATCAAAATAATTAATGGATTCTTCATTAGAAACAGTTTTAGTAAGCAATAATAAAATAGCATGGCGAACCATGCAATCATAAAAACAACTCAATTCATGAATATATTTAATTGATTTTTACATCAGTAAACACCGGGTAATGATCTGAAGCTATCGAGACATTTACATCTGGCAAAGCATAAACAACCGATGAACCCAAATTTTCCGTTGTGTTCATCTCTTTATTATTCAGTGAAAAAACAAAGTCAATGCATACCTTTGGGCTGCCGGTTGAGAAGGTGTTTTCTTTGGCACTTATTAAAGTCCAGTTTTTATTCAATTCGTTAAAAACATCACCTGTGAAATTATTTTCATTGAAATCGCCTGCCATAAAAACAGGTTTACTAAACTCCTTAGCTTTATCGGTTAAAATTTTTATAGACTCTAAACGATTTTCTTCTTTTAAACCTAAGTGAGTCGACATAATGACTAGGTTGGGGTACTCAGCCACTAACACAGTTCTGGCCTCATCCCCGGGCAATGAATAATTGTACGTTGAAATTGCGCTTTCTTTTGATAGGATACCCACTCCGTATTTACCGTTTTGAAAGAAAATAGCTTTCCCAAAATAGCCATTCATTTGCGTTTCTTCTGAAAGCATCAACAACTGGTCGATGTTATTGCTGCGGGTAGTACAACTATCCAATTCCTGGAGACATATAAAATCTGCGTTTAACGATGAAATAATATGACCTATCCTGTTGTAGTTGATAATACGGTCCATCCCCTCACAATGCTTAACATTGTAGGATAGAATGCGGATTGCAGAAGGGTCTTTCGAAAATTTATTTACTTCATCTTTGACGGAATCTGATTTATCATATGCGCGAGAATCTGACGATCTATAATCAAAACTAAAAATAATTAACAGCAGACTTGCAACAAAAAGGCCCTTGATTAACACATATTTCATCATAGTACTAAATATGAAGTTGATATTTAATAATTTATTTCGGCACGGTCTCATATCATACATTAAGTAAGAGCGGTTACGAACAAGAAACCCCACATGAAAATGTGATTATTTGCTTTAGAGAGCTTAACACTTAAAAAATTAGGGTGAACACTATTGCTTTTAATTTTATAATAGAAAATTTTATTTTAAATATTTTATTGCAGCCCCAAAGGCATCCAACCCTATGGATTGGCATACGCCATATTTATTTTGATCTTTCATCCGGTCTATGTCCCATTCGTACACCTCGTCGGCCAAAGCCCACAGACTTCTGAACTTATCAATGTATGCCTTATCGTTCTGCCTGCTTGTAAACTCAGGCTTGAACTGGTTATTGGAGGGCTTGCGGGTTTGCCAAATTGCATCGGCGGTTGAAACAATATTTTTCTTAAAATCAATATCTAGCAGCTCTTTTGCTTCGGGAGACCCGAAATAGCGCACTAAGATGCCACGCCCGGCCAGATAGTCGTTTCCATGATTTGGCCCAAAGCTCGATAGGCACGGCGCCTCGCAGATAATGTTATCGTCGGCTCCCGTCAATCCCGTTTTTACGCCATTCCCAATTAATTTGATGTGATAAGATACCCTATCCTCAAATTCCCCCACGTTAAAAGGGGCAAGCGACCGTATTTTTAATTCTTCCTCATAAGCATTGGTTGGGGTATTGCTGCATGAAAATATCAGCCCCGAAGTTGCCAGAGCCGAAAAGCTTCCTGTCAGTTTAATAAATTTACGTCGTTCCATGTGGATATTTTTATTAACAATGTGTTGTTAATGATTTTACCTATCTGGTTTTGGCTATTTACTATAGCTCTTCTAGGCATCTCCAGGCAAAGTTAGCTAAGTAGTGGCTGCAAGAAAACGTCATTAACTGCGTTATGCTCGCCCTGCTTGACAGTCATCCCGATTATGCTTTTTGTTGATTTTTAGCTAAAATCTTACAAAAGCTATTTCGGGACTCCTGCCAATCAGACCTCGCAAGCCTTGTTCTTGCCGTTTTTTGTTACGCCACTTTCTAAAGTTATTAGTTTTCTTGCATAGACTATGTATTAGACTTAGCCTGACAAAGAATTTATCTTTTACAGAATGGGCTCAACCATAAATGTAAATTCGTAATCATTATAAGGAATTTGATATTTTTCCATAGGCAGTGCTCCCCAGGTGTTAATACAACCCAACCCCATTTGCTCAAGATCGATTGAAAGTACCGTTATATCTCTTTCTACCAACTCTCCGGAATGGCGTTGCTCTTTGCTCTCAAAATCGTCCAGATCATTGTTGGTAAAATGTAGTGCCGAAACACTAAATAGGTCAGGTGCATATACTTTTACACCTATGCCCGATTTTTGCGTCAGCTTCCACCAGCGAACGTCTGATTTCGTTCCGGTTTCCTGTGGGCGGATATATGGGAAGAATTGTTCAGAAACGGTTTGTTGGTATTTGCCTACAAACGCACTTATTTTTCGGTCAACATAATTCTCAACCGGCCCCCGGCCGTAATATTCAATCTGATCGAATAATTTGGTGAATGGGAACTGCATCCCAAATCGCGGTATCATCGGTTTATTATCCTTATCCTCCGAAGTAATCAGTTTTTGAGTAACTTTCATTTTTCCTTCGCCATTCACCTCATAGCTTAGCTGCAACTTAGCGCCGAGTTCCGATAACGAATAGCTTGCCTTAACCATTGCTCCGTCTCCCTCGTTGCTTGCTTTTAAATCAATTAACTCCAGCTGTGGATTCCTCCATTTCGAGAGCTTATTTTGCAAACGGGCGCCATAGTCATTATCTGTGCCGCCTCTCCAGAAGTTGGGTTTAACTTTCTCGCCATCCTTTAAAAATTGTACCCCTTTATTTGAATAGCCAACAATAAAACCTGTCCGCTGATCAAATTCAATGTTTGTATGGCCGGCTTTCACCGCAATAAGGTGACGCGTTTGCTCAACTTCAACTGCCAATTCTTTTTTTGCCAAAATCAAATCAGGGAACTGGTAGCTTGTAACAGGCAACTGCTGGCGAGCCACAATATGGGCCGCCGGCACCATACCTTCCTGTACTTTCGTTTTGTAGTAAACTTCCAGGAAACGCTCTTTGGTTGAAGGTTTTGGCAAATAATTCAATTGCAGGGTTCCTGTTTTCTGAGGCGCAATGTTAAGCTCGTTCACAACGCCTTCCTTAATCGCTGTTCCCTCTTCGACCAAACGCCAGTGCAGCTGAATATTATCAAGTGATGTAAAAAAGTTTTCGTTATACACTTTTATTTTTCCTGTTTCGATATCGACTGGTGTAGTCCAGATTGATTGTTGAACCATAGCCACTTCGTTGAAATGAGGATTTGGCTCACGATCGGGATTTACTAAACCATTATTGTTGAAATTATTATCAGACGGAAGCCCTTTGCCATAATCACCACCATAGGTGTAAATCATTTTTCCATCGCGATATTCGCGAAGGGCCTGATCGACAAAATCCCAGATAAAACCACCTTGCAGGTTATCATACTTGCGGTAAAGGTCCCAGTACTCTTTGAATCCTCCCATAGAATTTCCCATAGCATGGGCATACTCACACTGAATAAGCGGCATGCGTTGATTTCCTTTTTGGCCGTAAGCCTCAAGGCCATCATATCCCACATAAAACGGCACATAAATATCGGTATGCATCTTCATTCCCGGCCGTTCATATTGAATTGGACGGGTTGAATCAATTGCTTTGATGGCCTTATAAGTTTCCTCAAAGCAGATGCCGTCGCCGGATTCGTTCCCCATGGACCATATAATTACCGAAGGTGAATTTTTATCGCGCTGCACCATCCTTGTCGCACGCTGTAAATGGGTTGGAATCCATTCCTCCATTTGTGCAATTTTCTCATAACCATGAGCTTCAATATTGGCTTCATCAACTACGTAAAGTCCATATTTATCGCACAATTCATAAAAGTAGGAATCGCTTGGATAGTGGCTTGTGCGAACAGCATTTATATTGTTCATTTTCATGATTCTCACATCTTGTTCCATACGCTCTTTCGACACATAATAGGCATGGTCGGGGTCAACTTCGTGACGGTTTACGCCTTTAATTAGAATTGGCTGTCCGTTAACAAGCAGAAGTCCATTTTTGATCTCTACCTTTCGAAATCCTACCCGTTGTGGAATGACCTCTATCGTCTCATCGCTTTTATTCTTAAGCGTAACCGTTAAGTTGTAAAGATTAGGAAGCTCAGCACTCCACTGCATAACATTTTTTAAAGTGGCAGTAGCCTCTATGCTGGATGTTTCGTCCAATACTTTAGTCGTGCTCCATACTGATTTTCCTGCATTGTTTTTCAGTTCAAATTCCACCTTGGCACCTTGCTGGCCAACAGCTTTTGTATCGTCAAAATTAACCGATACGTTAAGTAAGCCATTTTTGTATTTGGTATCCAGATCCGCAACAACAGTTATATCTTTTACATGAAACGGGTTGCGTGCATACATGTAAATATCGCGAGATGTTCCGGCCAAACGCCAGAAATCCTGCAACTCCACAAAGGTTCCATCGCACCATCTGAATACCTGGAACGCGATAAGATTTTCTCCTTTTTTCAGATATGGTGTAATATTAAATTCAGGTTCCAACTTGCGGTCTTCGCTATAACCTACAAATTGCCCGTTTACCCATAGATATGCGCAGGATGAAACAGCTCCCAGGTTAATAAGAACTTCCTTTCCATCCCAGTTCGATGGAATATGGACTGTTCGCCGGTATGAGCCTACATAATTCTCTTTTTCGGGCACCTTAGGGGGTTCAGGCTTCATAATATAGTCCCAAACAAAACGCGAGTTGACGTAAACGGCCTCTCCATAGCCATTGACCTCCCAGATTCCGGGCACCTCCATTTTATCCCATTGATTGTCGTCGAAGTCGATAGTAAAAAATGTGTGTGGCCGCAAATTGGCATCTCTTACCCAATTAAATTTCCATAAACCGTTGAGGGACATATAATTTTCGGAATTTTCTCTAATGCCTTCATCGGCCTTCCCGCTACTTTCATAAGCGAAATACGAGGCATGCATTGGAGCGCGGTTTATTGAATTGATAGCAGGGTCGTGCCATTCGGTAAATGACTGGCCTACTGCCCAAAATGACAGTAAAAATGAAACGACGGTTAAAACGAAATTTTTATTCATAATGTGTAGTTAAAAAAAAGGTGTTTTTTTGAAGTCACGATTTATAGTTATGCCTAAATTAGCCGATTAAAATTATATTCTTTGTTACTTAAAAAGCATCTAGGTTTCCTACGTCGGCAAAAGCCTCCGCAATTCAGCGGAGCAGGCTCTGCGGGGCGGATGCGTCGCAGGCAATCCCAACGCTATTTCTTGAAATTTCTCCTCACTTCTCTAGCCGCAGAGGCTCTTACTTTCTTGTTCCCATTGTATCGGGAGCTGCCCGAAAAACATCATCTGTCTCTTTGCCATGCCTAAGTGCGGTCGAGTGATCTCCGAACCGGTTCGGAGCTTCCCATCCTTACTAAGGCATCGCTTTGAGCCAAATATTATTTTGCAGGAGGCCGATCACGCAAGCTTCAAACATCTGTCCGAGAATCAAAACATTCACAACAACCACCCGGAACACACTGGCAATCAAGAGCCTAATCAAAATATTACAAAATCACGGTATAGATTCCATTCTCGGGAATTTCAAACTCTTTCACCGTATCCTGATATTTATATGTTCCCGTAGTGCCGTCTTTGCCTGAAATTTGGGCAGAAAACAATTTGTTTTCCTTCCATTCCATTTTCACCTCGAAACCTCCACGTGCCTTTAATCCTTTTACATTTCCATCTTTCCATGCTGAAGGCAACGCAGGCAGTAATTCTATGGTTCCGGTGTGAGACTGCAATAATAGCTCAGCAACTCCTGCACAACCACCCATGTTCCCATCCAATTGAAATGGTGGGTGTGCGCACAACAAATTAGAATAGCTCCCGCCACCGCTCATCATTTCTGTTCCTTTCTGACCGGTTGGGCGCAATAGCCTTTTAAACAATCTGTATGCCCGGTCACCATCCTTTAAACGGGCCCAAAAATTCACTTTCCATGCCAGCGACCAGCCCGTTCCGTCATCACCGCGTGCATTGAGGCTAACCTTTGCTGCTTCGGCAAGATTAGGTGTTGTTTCAACAGTTATTTGTTTTCCTGGGTGCAATGCATATAAATGCGAAACATGGCGGTGTTTGTTTTCCGGGTCGTCAACGTCCTCTTTCCACTCTTGCAATTGGCCCCATTTTCCAATGGCGGGCGGACAAATTTTATCGCGTACGGCTATTGCTTTAGTTTTAAACGCTTCGTCAACGCCCAATACATTACAGGCCTCAATGCAGTTGTTCAGTAAATCCCAAGCCATTTGGTGGTCCATTGAAGCGCCGCGCGATATCCCACCATGTTCGGGAGAATAAGATGGTGACGAAACCAGTTGCCCATTTTCATCCTCAATCAGATAATCGATCCAAAACAAAGCAGCTTCTTTCATCAATGGGTAAGCGGTTTCTTCCAAAAAGATTTTATCGCGGGTAAAGTCGTAATGCTCCCAGGCATGCTGGCACAACCACGCGGCGCCCCCCGGGAAAAATCCCCATGGAAATCCCCAACCGGGGGCCGTAAAGCCAAACGGATTATTCATGGTATTTACAATCCAGCCACGTGTGTTGAAAAATTCTTTTGCCGATATTTTCCCGGGTTCTACCAGGCTTTCCATATAATCGAAAAGTGGTAGATGACATTCCGAAAGGTTGGTTACTTCTGCGGGCCAGTATAACATCTGCTGATTGATATTCATGTGATAATCGCAAGCCCAGGGCGGATTGGTGCTGTTGTTCCATTTTCCTTGCAGGTTGAGCGGCATGGAGCCCGGGCGCGAACCTGATATCATAAGATACCGGCTGTACTGAAAATAGAGTTCCTCAAATGCTGCATCCACCATACCCTCGGCATATGCTTTTAAGCGTACATCGGTGGGCACGTTGTCGCGGTTTGAACTACCCAATTTAAGTTGCACCCTGGAGAATAAATTTTGATAATCGTGCAGGTGTTTTTCCCGAATTTCCTCATAGCTCCTGCCTTCAAGGCCGGCCAATGTGGCTTTATTGGCTCCCCGGTAATCAGCTCCTTTGTAATGCGGAAATTCGGGGAGATAGTCGGTAGCGGCCACATGATACACATTACAATACCTGGCATCAGATATTTGTATCTCTCCATCTCGGAATGCCACCTCTCCATCCGATTGAACCTTCAGACAGGTTTCAAAAGCCATTCCATTGCCTGCTACCTCGCCCGTGAACGAATAAAGGCCCTGGTTAAATGTGTCCGACACTTTTTTATGCGGGGTTTCATATTTGAGTTGATAGCTTGTGGGCGTGCTACTCTCGAAACGATAGACAAGCACTTTGTCCGGGTAACTTCCAAAAAAATGGCGACGATGGCTTTCTCCATCAATCTGATAATAAACCCTGCCTTCACCTGTGTTCAGGTCAATTTCGCGTTTATAGTTTTCGGGCTCCCCATTATGGCCTATTGTTACAAAAAGGTCGCCCATTGTTTGCTGGGCCCCATAATCGCCAAACATAGAGCCGTCTGCTGTTTTGTGCGTAACACCCGTTAGCTGACGCTCAGCCATGCGATGGGCTTCAGTCAATTTTCCCTCTTCTAGCAATTGCCTTATCTTCTCCAGATGTTTCCAGGCATCTTTCCGTACGCCAAAATTATAGTCGGGGTGTGCCTCCGGGCCTCCAGCCCAAAGTGTTGCTTCAGCGAATTGGATTTGCTCCGTTTCGATGCCTCCAAAAAACATGGCACCCATGTAAGCATTGCCAATGGGAAGGGCTTCCGTCATCCAATCGCTAGCAGGTTTGTCGTACCAAAGTTTGAGCTGTTTTTCATCTTTATTTGATGCCGTGCAAGCAAGCATACCAATGATTGAAAACAACACAATAAATTTGGAAAAGTAATTGTTCATTTTAATTGTTTTAAGTGTATGTTTTAAGTTCAATTTGTCAATACATGTAAAATAAATCCAAACGAAATTGGTTTATTACCATCAATCGTATATTTTTTATGTGTTTTGGCACCCCATGAATCATCGCCTCCGACACCATGAATTTTCGAGTCGATATTTATGTTGATGAAATCTCGCTGTTCAATCTCATGGTTGTGTTTTGCTGCTTCCAAGTCACTTTCCAGGTAGGGCCAGGCACGGAATGAAAAGGATTGAATTCCTTCAATAGTAATTCCTTGCCCCGATTTAGCAGTAAATTTAGCCAGGCGTGTATCGCATCGGTTGCTGTTATCTTGTGGAGAAATGTACGGTGTAATAAAATCATTTAATTCAGATTTATACAATCCCAATAATGCGCCATGTTTTCTGTCGGGATAATTCTCGTGCGGCCCTCTGCCATACCATTCAATATGTGAATATTTCTTTGGGATAGCCAATCGGAAACCGAATTTTGGGATTAACGGATTAGAGCTTGTTTTTGGGTGATAGGCGGCATTTACATATATTTTTCCCGATGCGCCAATGGTGTAGGTCAATTTATAGTCTGCATCAATTTTATCCGGTTGAATATCAAAATCAATGGTAATTTGATTGTCCTGCTTGTTTTCACTGACATTAACATTTGCGACTTTCCTGTTTTTAGCTGCACCTTTCCAATCGCCCAATCGTCGTACATAATTGTTCCTTTCCTGATTATCGTTGGGCGGTTTCCAGAAATAGGGTTCCAAAGGATTGGTGATGTATTCCTTATTACCAAAAACAAAACTTATTAATGCACCATTTTTTGCGTCAATATCAATCGTAAAATCCTCTCCTTTAACTTCAATTGAATTTTGACTCTCGGAATAGCCTAGCGTTTTAGTTTTGTCTGCACCCAATTCAGGTAAAATAAATTCGCTTAGTAAAAACTGCTCTTTGGAAACCACAAAATCTTTTGATGCCCATTGTGCCTCTTCTTTTAAGCGGGCAAAAATACTCAGAGTATATTCCCCTTTTTCAGTATCTAATTCGGGGTATTTTATGGCGACTGTAGTTTCTTCCCCGGGAGAAACATCCAGTTGGTCTAGTTTTTCAACATAAATTTCTTTTCCGTTTAATTTTAACGACCAATCGAAATCGAATTCATTCAGATTAATAAAATCGTATTGGTTGGTAATTTTCAAGGTTTTGTTTGATGCGTCAAGCATCTCAAATTTTATGGATTGATGAATTTTTTGTGCTTCAAAATAATGTGGATTAGGTTTGCGGTTGGGTGCAATTAATCCATTAATACAAAACTCTTGGTCGTTTGGGTAGTCACCGAAATCTCCGCCAATGGCATAAAATTCGTTATCCTTCAAAGTTAAGTCTTCCGGATTTTCAGGATATTTTAATGGTGAACCATCTATTTTTTTAGCAATTCCCTGGTCAACCCAATCCCAGATTGCACCTCCGGCAAAACGGTCGAAAGCGTAAATTACATCCCAATATTCCTTTAAATTACCCAAGGAATTTCCCATGGCATGGGCATACTCGCGCATTAAAATTGGACGGTCGGTGTGTTCTTCAACCAATGTTTTTAGCTTATCAGGATGGATGTATGAAAAATCGTATATATCGGAAGCGTCCATATCGCTGTCGCAAAACACCACAGCTTTTGGGATAATATTGCGGACACTTTCTGCCATGGCTTTCATATTTTGTCCCCTGCCGCCCTCGTTACCCAGCGACCACACAATTACACTGGCGTGGTTTTTATCGCGCTCAACCATTGAAACAGCACGGTCAACATGGGCTATTTTCCAATCTGGATTGTCGCCCAGGATCTTGTTCCCAATATTGTAGCCGTGCGATTCCTGATTGGCTTCATCCATCAGGTAAATGCCATATTCATCACACAGTTTATACCATTCCGTACAAGTAGGATAATGACTTGTACGTACGAAATTTATGTTGCATTGTTTAAGTAATTTTATATCAGCCAACATGGTTTCATTGTCAACATATCGTCCAGTGCGTGGATGATGCTCGTGGCGGTTAACGCCCTTGAGTTTTACCAACTGCCCGTTAATTTTGAATAAAGAACCTTCAATTTCAACCTCTTTAAAACCGAATTTCCATGGTATATTCTCAATTACTTTCCCTTTTGAATCTGATAATTGAAAAAGAACAGAATATAAATTAGGAGTTTCTGCATTCCAATGCAGTGGTTTTTTCACCTTCATATTAAGGTTTATTGCTTCTTCCTTTTCAGGTTGAATTTCAGGAATCCGGCCCAGCAGCGCTTTATCACTTTGCTGTACAATATTATTGTGTGAATCAAAAACGGTTGCCTGTACGCTATATCCTTTTGCTACTTCCATTGAGGTGTTTTTAACCACCAAATTAATATTTAGGTCTGCATCCACATAGCTTTCATCAAAATCCGTGGTGATAATAAAATCGCGAATAAAAGTATTGTTTTTGGCAATCAGTGTTACATCGCGATAAATTCCGCTAAGCCGCCACATATCCTGGCATTCCAGATAACTTCCATCTGACCAACGATAAACTTCAACCGCGATAGAATTTTTTCCAGCTTTTACATATTTTGATATATCAAAAGTTGCAGGGGTCATACTTCCCTGGCTGTAACCAACTTTTTGGCCATTTACCCATAAATAGAACGCGGATTTTACACCATCGAATTTTATAAAAAGCGTTTTATTCATCCAGCCATTCGGAATTTCAAACTCATGTTTGTAGCTTCCGACCGGATTTCGAAGCGCAAAACTCGTATATTCTTTTGGCGGTTTTTGTGTTACGTAAGGTTGCTTTTTTTCGAAAGGATATTTAATGTTGGTATAAATAGGGATTCCAAAGCCCTGCATTTGCCAGTTGCCGGGTACCACAATTTCATCCCACCCTGAAACATCAAAATCTGTTTTGTAAAAATCCAACGGACGTTCTTCGGGTTTTGCTACCCAACGGAATTTCCACTTTCCGTTTAAGGATTTTTCGGTATCGGTTTGTTTAAACCCTAAAGCATCTGCTTCTTTTACATACGACGAAAAAGTTGCCGTGGCTTGTTCTTTGTTTATGCCGATTATTTGTGGGTTTTCCCAATCATTCGGGTTTTGGGCTTTTATAGAAACAAAAGCCAAAGCCAACAGTATTAAGGTATTAATCTTCATATTCTGCATTGCTTATATTCATTGGGTTTAAATGCCGATGGATCGAAAAGGAAGCTGACAACATTTACAGTTTTCAATTTTTAATCTCCACGCTACCATACGAGTCCGTTCCTCCATTGCTTTTTATTACGGCCTTGATACTGCATCCATTATTTCCGGTAGCTTCAGCCGGAATATTTAAGTGATATCGATTTTTACGAGATGGTTTACCCGCAAAGCCATCATGCTTATCTGTTGCGACAATTTTTCCATCGGCAACAATGGAGACCTCCCGGATATCGAGTCGATGATTGCCCTGTGCATAAACAAAACGTACAGCCCTTATCTTTTTAAGCTGGTCTGAAGATATAACCCATTCAATGGTTTTCCACTCTTCAGAAACATTAGCAGGAGACCATTGGCCCACCACATTTTCGCCGACAACGGACAAATTGGGCAATTCTTCATCCAATGCTTTTTGAACCAATTGGCCGGCCGCAGCAAGGGGATCGTCATAAGGCTGAATTTTACTTACTCCTGATTTCGCAACCCAGGCCAGCTCCCAGGCATTTTTATGGAAAGGTTGGCCCCCTTTCAACGATGCAAGTACCTGAACCATTCGTTCCCGGTAAAAATCGCGCACCAGGCCACTCCAAATACGGCAGGAGTAATCGTTTACCGGAGGCCCCCATACTGTGATAATCTGACGGGCATTGGACTCATAAAACTGTTGAAGCTCCGGATTATCGCTTTTAGCACGGGCAAAATCCAGCCACAGATCGAGCCTATTGAGCGGATGCGATTCCAACAGGCGATCCAACTCCGTCAATAATTCCAATCCGCGTTTCCCGGCCCGGTCGCCTACCGCCGTTTTCCCTTCGGCATAAGCCTCTTTGGCTGCCTTAAACCATCCATCAGCTTTCAATCCTAAAACAAGGGAAGCTCTTTCGATGGCATCTGCCCGATAATTAGGCGAATGCTGCAACTGCTCGCTACACGATAAAAAAAGCGCTACAGCTTTAAAAAACTCCGGATCGCGATTCACCCTTCCATAAGCACATTTGCCGGTTTGCCAGCCCATTTGCGGATGATCCACCAGATTTTTATAACAGCTCTTCCGCAACATATCCCAGGACTTTTTTATGGCATCGGGACATCCCCCATATCGGTTCAAACTATATTGCACCAACCAATTGTCCAAGTCTATAGAATCGTTGGACCATGCAACATCAGTCAATAATTCATACACCACATTGTTGTTTTCCAGTCCTTCGCCAGATATTGTAAACCCCATCAGGTTTTTCTTGTCAGGGGAATGAAATGCCCGGGCGGCCCCCGCAGCGTATAACGAGAGATCGCCCGTATAAGCTGTTTTTCCTCCCATGTTGGGCACAAATCCATACACCCACTGCTTACCGTTAAATGCATTCATCGGCTCCCAGTTGTTGTTGTAATCATTGGCATAATCCAGTATCAGCACCCGATCGTCGGGAATCCGGCTAAAGAGCGCTTTTACCGTCTCGGGATTCCAGATATGACGTTGATAAGCAAACATCCAGCCCTGAATTACCCAGGTTGCATTGGGGGCTGCAGCTTTTATGGCATTAAAAGTTTTCTCGCCGTAGTCGGCAAGCATTTCAGTTACCGGCTTACCCGTTTTGGGAAGTTCCAACTCGTTAAAACTATCTACCAGGAAATAATCCGCCGTGCCAAACTCCTTTTGCCATTCCTCCATGTACATCCTGGTAATTGTGGCAAATAAATCATCATTGGGCATGATGAGCACCGGTCGTTGTGATTCGGGGAAACCGGGATTCCACAAAGTATTATGAAATACCGTGTTGGGATAAATCCGTTTCAATCCTTTGGGTACGAATCCACAAAACGACTGGATTACCGGTTTGATATCCAGTTCTTTCATCCGCTTTAACAATTGATGCTGAAGGGCTATTTGATCCTCGTGCCAATGCGAAGGCAAAGGGCCTCCCACCTGGCAGATACTCCCCATTCGCGACCAAGGTAAGTGTGCCGGACCGGTATTGAATTCATCGATTTCTTCCTGGGTAAGTCCCAACCGTTTCCATACCCGTTGGGCTATCGCTTCAGTAGCAACCGGCGCCATGAGCATATTAAAACCATGCATGGCCTGCCAGTCCAGCTCCTGCTCCCATCGCTCCCAATCCCAGTAGGGTGTGGTATAACCCGATATAACAACGTTATAGGCATGACGGATGCGAAAGGGAGTTGTATTTTTCGTCAACTGGGCCTTAGGCCATTGCCCGGGCAAACGAAATTGCGGACCGCTCCAGTCGAGCATGCCCAGGTGATTGCTTTTCAGGTAATCGTACACTCCCCGGGCAATCGCGGACACGCTGGATCCACTGACTTTTAATACGCCATTATCACATACATATTTGTAGGTGTCAGCGCCGTTTTTTGTCGGTAAAACCCTCAGCTGAATTGAAGCTGCCCGTTCGCCTAAAACACGGCTTAATACCCCTCTGGCCGAATGAATGATTGACTGTTCTTCAATCTTATTTATTTGTCCTTTTTCACTAGCATAAACTCCGACTGATACAATCAAAATCCAGATAAAAACTAAAGTGTGTTTCATGTTTTTTAAAAAATATAAAAATCCTTTACTTATACGATGCTATTATCTCATCGTAGTATTTACTGTATAATTCATTTGCAATGACTATGCAATCACCTTGTTCTTTAGTTGGAAAATTCTTATGTTCTTTATTCCAACTATCTTCAAAGGAATAATAATCGAGTTCCCCGGGGTTTCCTCCTTTTAACTCTGAGGCAAGCTTAGATATAAACATTTCCCATCTCGGCAGGTAAAAGTCAGACAGCATACCACCCCATTCCCTGTGGGCATAGTCGTGTAAATTTGAATCCTGAAAGCTCCAGGTGGTAATTTGCGCCCGTGCATTGTACTCGAACAAAGCTTTCTCGGCAGTATTGGTAGCTCTTGACTTTGCGGCCTCTAACCAAAATCCCAGCATAAAATCCTTTTTTGAATTCAGCAGCTGGTTCTGTTCCTTTACTAAATCAGTAAATTTTTTACTTGCCACGACAAAAGCGTCCAGGTTTTTATTTTTATAATGGTGCATCATATCGGCATACAAAACCTGTGCATAGTTTGCCAGCACCTGCCGGGTGATGTCCACCAAATCGTATTGGAAATTTCTGCTCTCTTTTAAAACCGCTGATTCCCGGACGAACAAATGCCATGCTTCGAGCAAATCTTTTGGATTGTAATGGATTTTTGTTGTTCCCCAGGTAGATACGCCGGTGATATTTTTAGAAGGACGGGCACAAAATAGGGATTCATTTGTTCCTTGCTGATTGGAAAATCCTAATGTTTTTCCATACACAGTTTTATTTAAAACTTCCCATGCTTTGTTTATGTTTGCATTGAAAGGGCCATATCGCCTGTGTGCATAATCTGCCAGCCAGGCATCCATATCTACACTGGAATTTCTCCATCTGAATTCATACAGAAGCTCATATACCACCGGGTTATTCTCTATTGCCTCGGGCATAACCCCAATGCCTTTTAAGCTTTGTGGGTGTTTCTGCAATGCCTTCAGCAGCTCACGGTTAATGACGTCCAATCGTCCGAACATTCCCACATTACCGCCATAATTAGTGATAGTGGACCATATCCAGTTTTTATTGTCCCATGCGTTCTTTTGAGACCATTGCGGATTGTTGTCGGCGTCTAAATCCAGGATCAAAATATCTTCTCCATCTATTTTAGATAACATCTCCGATCTCGGATTGGCGTGCCATGCCTGAAAAATCCATTTTGCCTTGGGATAAACATTCTTCACACTCCCGATCAAGTTCTTGCCGGCAGCAGGCAGATCAATTCCCGTGGTACTCCCTCCCTCATGAAAAGGGTCACCCGAGAAATACTCCGTCTCGCCAAAAAGCTTTTTTTGTTCTTCGTAAAAGATATTTGCAATTTCTAAAAACAATGAATCGGTGGGCATTAGGAAGGCAGGTCTTTTAAAACCTCCGGCCCACACGCCCTGGTCGCGAATATCGGCATCAGGATATTTATCTTTCAGATAATTGGGCACCATCCCGTAAAATCCGGGCAGTACGGGATCCATGCCGTATTCGCGCATTCTTTTTAATATTTTCTTTTGCAACTCCACCTGCTGGCTCATGTACTCCATTGATATAGGACCTCCCCAACCTTCCAGGTTCGTCATCAGCCACCAGCTCGTGAATGCCGGTCCGGGAATAAATTTCAGGATATCCTCGTCGGAATAGTCGAGCCTTTTTAGCACATTGTACCAAACCGCCTCCGTCCCGGTTATGGCGAGGGGTAGGTTAACCCCGTTCATGGCCATCCAGTCAATTTCCTGCTCCCATCTTTCCCAGTCCCAAAACGACATTGTATAATTAAAGGTGCAATAATTGAGGTAATAGGCGTATTTAAACGCCGACTGCTTGCTCACCATGCCATCTATTGCCGGCAATGGTTTCGGAATATTTATCTGATTGCCGCTCCATGAAACACTGCTATTGCAATAATATTTTAGATACCAATTTAGTCCGGAAGCCATGGCCACAGGACTAGTTCCTTTAATTAAAATTTTGCCATCCCGGGTACTTAACTCAAACCTATCCTTCCCGGATGAATCTATATCCTCAAAAATAAAATGCTTTGATTCTTCCGGAGATAATAAGCGGTTGGTCAAATTTTGCACCGTCATATTGGAGCTGTTTTTAGCAGAACAGCTGCTTATAGAAAAAGCCATCATTGATAATAGCACAATACGCAGAATGATTTGCCTTTGTTTATTTTTTTTAAACATATCTGATATTTATTGAACTTCGAATATACTTAATACGGCCCTATGGTCCGAAGGCCATGGATTAACCTGAATATCCACACCATCTCCTTCAATTTTATATTTTGGTGTTTCTCCCACCAATAATGATTCCTTTAGTTTAATCCTATTCCCGTTAGACTTATAATTAAATAAAGTCAATGCGATCGTCGTCCGTTTTTTCCTTATAATCCCAAGTAGTATAAGACCATGTAAATCCTCTGGATGTCAACTTTGTAGAGCCTGTCATTTTCCGATACCCCTGCCAGGCATCATACGTATCTAAACTATCTATCATGATAAAATATTAAACTATTTTATACTGAACAGCTCTTATTGAGGTAAAGAGAAGAACGGTATGCACAATGAGGAATCTTTTAACCTGAGAATCACGATTGTGCCACCACCACAAAAGATCGGGGGAAGCAGCCGGAGCACTTCGGTTCCCCTCCAGCACCACCCGATGGTTCCCAAAAGATTCGGACCAGGGCTCAGTGAGCACGAGGTAGGGTATTTGTGCAAGGCTTAATGTTACAGAAAATAAAACCAAAACATACAAGAGTGATAATTTCATGATGTCTTCATTTTCTTGATTGAATCTGTAATGAATCTACCAACTTTCCATCTGCTCCGAAGATATTGATATTTAATGTTGCGTTTTTAGTTTGAGCTTTGATAATGGCTTTATTTGAATTGGCTATGACCGGGAATTTTTGCCCTTCGCCTGCCTTCTTATGAACATGACGGTGAAGGTGGCCACATAACATGACATCTATTCCGGCATCGTTCAGCACGGGCACAAATTTTCGTGCGACTTCTTCCTCACCATGCCACCCACCAAACGGGGGCATGTGAACAATCACCACTCGGTAAGAAGCATCCCGGAAAACATCCTGCTTTACGGCTTTTTTCAGCCATTCGGCCTGTTGGGTACGGTAATTATCGAACGCAACAATCCCGCTGTATTCCAGGTCCGAATCAGGCTTGTCCTCGCCACTATCGAGCACCACGAAACAAACCGGCCCCTGACGGAACATGTAATACAATTGGTTGGTGGGGGTGGGGAAATAGCGGGGAAAAGTAGTCGCGAAGTTGCCACGGGTTTCATGGTTCCCCCTGGCATAATACATGGGAGTTTCGCCGGCAAACAGTTCAACCGCTTTATCCAGAAAGTCTCCAAATAGCTGTTGTTCCGAGCGGATATCATTGGTCATGTCCCCATTAAAAAACACCATATCGGTTTGTTCCCAATCGGTATTTTCCAGCAAAGTTTCCATTAAATCGTTGTTTCCGTGAATATCGTTCAATACCAGAAAGGAAACTTCACTATTTGAAGGATTACTGGTGGTGAATTTTAATGGTTTTTGGCGGTAAACATTACTTGCTGCAATATCACCATACAGCACTTTGGTGCCTACGTGACTCAGCACCTCCTGGGAATAGATCCGATAGCGATAGGTCGTGTTCGGATTCAACCCGGAAAGTGTAACTGCATGCACCGAATCTACCGATTTAAATCCATAAGATTCGGCATACGACCGTGGCCGCTCAGTCTGATAATAATGGGTGTCGTCGTCGGGCGCCAATTCTACCCATGAAATGGCCTTGCGGTTGGTAGTCCATACGATCGTTACTTCGCTTTCGGTCAGTGCCTGAAGGTATGGGCCATGTGTGATAGTGAAGGCCGGCTCTTGCGCAAACGAAGACCAGGAAGCCATGACAATAAATGCAACTAAATAAAAGCTCTTTTTCATAATTTGTAATTTTTATATTCTCTAATTATTTTTAATTGATATCCGTATTAATAGCTGATCCATATGACTTATTTAGCTTTTTGGACACATAACTGCACCAAATAAAACACTTATCATCAACAGATTACTCGCTTTAAAGAACTGCCAATGACATAATTTTATAACATCCACAATTCCAGCGTGTTGAGCGAGAGCCCCTTCAGGGTCGGTAAAGTGCGATGCCCTATATTATTGATTCAGGTCCTTCAGGCCAAAAAAAAGCTGCCCAATGCGCTGTCATTTCCTTTTAGTTTCCAATAAAACTTGGGTAGCGGTTCGAACCGACAAGGGGTTGAGCATGTTTGGCAAAAAGCATATGGACTAAAAACCCTGCTTAAATACTCTCCTCCCGGTCTTGATTTCCGTTTTTGACATGTATTTGACGTTCAATTTTTCCCCTTCAAATCCGGTAAACCGATTATTATCTATCTCTACATCTCTGCAATGTTCTAGATCAAAGGTGGCAACCGTGGCATTCTCTGATGGATTGAAGGGTTTTAAGTTTACGTCGTTATTCTTAAATTTCAAATGATTCACCGAGCGGGCAAACAATACAGCGCTACCGGCGCATTCAAAAACATTATCCTCAATGCGGATATTGGAATGGATGTATTTGCCTTTCGGAAAATTATGGGTTTCGGGTTGAATGGAAATAACATACCCTCTATCCCCTTGTTTGAAAGGGCATTGCGCAAATCGGTTCCCGCGAATGGTTAAATCGCGTACCGGACCGGATTCGTACCAAAAATTACAATCGTTGGTAATTAAAATACCGTGCATCCCTGTACGGTAGAAGGTGTTATTCTCTATTAAAACTCTTCGCCGGGTGGTTACCAGCAATCCGCGGGTACTGGTCCGTTCAAAATGATTGTTACGTACGATTACCTCCGGCGTCCAGGTTATATTTTCGAGACAATCGTCTTCTTTTAAATCTGTGGGTAGGCTGTCCACCATTTCCAGCACCATTTCGCGTTTGGAGATAAGGTGGGCTCTTTTCACTATTCCAAAATCATAGACCAATAAGTTTTCCGGTCTCACGAAAGCCACTGAATCACCGGCAAAAAAGGCCTTGAATCCATAGGTTTGATGGTGCATAAAACGGAGTGTGAGCTGCTTTTCTTCAATCTTTGTAATTTTAAGATGGGTGCCGTGCACGTTCATCGGGTCGTCGTGCGAACCCGAAGTGCGACAGCTATCCACTTCAATCAATCCTTTGCAGCCCGAGAAATGAAAACAATCGGCAAAAGCTGCAATGGTTCGCCCGGATTCTTCACGGGGGGCCACTTCCACTTTCTTGAATGTTATATTTTCGGAGAACTGCGACACAATGCCCATCCCGTGAATGTAGTGCATCTTCACATTTTCAAGCACAACATTTTGGCTGAGGTTGATAAACCCGCCACAATTGTCGCGGTATGGATTGCGAATAGTAAGGATATCACCAGTTTCAAAACCTGCTTCTGAAACATCGCCATCAAAAGCAATGGTGTTAAATGACTCCTTTGTTGCCTTAAATTGAGCAAAAGGTGCCCATGAACTACGAAACACTTTGTCCTCTGCCGGTTTTACAATAACCGTGTGCATCGGCCTGGTCCCCCACCCTTCACCGTAAAACAGTAACTGCCCATCGTGTACTTCAAATTTTGTATCCGGGTGGGTCTCCAGTTTTGTCCGGTCATTGGAGACTTCAACTATCTTTAATTCCGCCATGGTAGGATGCTCGTAGTCGAATCGGATATTTCGGATGGTAACGTTTCGGCTATTTAAAACGGCAAATGAAACCATTTTGCCATGCAACACAACCAGGGTATTATTTCCTTCAAGGGTTATATTAGAAAAGTCTTCGATGCAGATACCCAGGTTTTTTACTTTTGACAGGGTATCGTTTTCAGTCGTGTTGGAAATATAGAGCTCCTTTTTCACCGCAGCTTCAGGCCACAGATCAATGCGCCCGCCGGGAAATTTCAGAACCACATTTTCCCGGCCTCTCACTGACTCAAGTGCTTTAGCAATGGCAGGGGAGGCATTTTGAAAAGACCAGGGTTTAACACCAAAGTCGGTTAGTTTAAGTTCTTCTGAAAATCCTGAAACAGAAATCAGAAAAATTAACTGAATTAAAATAAAACGAACATGTGTCATACTCCTTATTTATTTACATTAGTGTCCGGCAGAAACATTTAACCGGGCGGTCATTTTTCAGACCAACCCGGTTTGGCTATCTTTGAGTTTTCGAGACAAAAATTTAGCCATGGGTAAAAGTACAATTTTTAGCCGATGCCAATATTTAATCAACTATTAAAGTTCCTTGACAAGAGCGATATTAGAAAAATAGCCAAAGAACATGGTGCAGAGCGGGATGTAAAAAAAATCACGACCTACCACCATGTCGTGGTTATGCTTTTTGTAGTTTTTGAGGGCTATCCAGTCAATTTCCTGCTCCCATGTTTCCCAGTCCCAAAATCATTGTGCAAATATTCTTACACACAAATAATATCCGCCTTTGTTTTAATCATCACTTTTACTACCTGCTCCCCTCTGGAACACCCTGCTCCGTTCCAACCGGTATCATTCCAGCCCTCATGCATCTTCGAGTTTAAAACATTCATAGTTAATATGCGTAACTCTGCTTTATGCCCGGGATTATGATCACTCTTAAAGCTCGTGCCTTTTGAAGCAACGTAAGGTGATAACAGAAGCAAGATGGTAACAAGTAGGACACTCTCTTTCTTCATGATAATACTATAACTTATAAATACTCTTATTTTAAACGCATTCGCAAGAACTTCATTTCTAGATGCTTTTTTGCGTGTCCTTTCTACAGACGGGCTTTTCTGTTGACAAAAAGGGCACTCAACCAAAATGACCTCGCTGTGTGTGAAATGGTCTCATGGCTCGTTTCATTCACAAACATACCGATGGTTTCAATAGATATTGTTAATTTTAGTGCGACAATACTAATTCAAAGATGAAAGGGCTAGATAAGCAATCAACAAAAGAACGTTTTATAATTGATTTAGAACGCTTAGGTTTTCGGAGTGCAAAAGTAATCGGGAAGTACAATTATCGGGAAATGAAAAAAGGCCTGGAAATGCACAGACACAATGATATGCTTGAAATAGTCTTTCTTGACAAAGGTTCACAGTACTATTATATAGAAGGGAAGGATTACCATATGACGGGCGGAAATATTCTGCTAACGTTTCCCGGAGAAGAGCATGGAACCAAAGGTTTTCCGGAGGAAAAAGGCCAATTGTTTTGGTTGATTATCCATATTCCCCGAAATGAACAAAAATTACTTAACCTTAGAAGCATTGAAACCAAACTATTAGTGGATAGGCTGCTGCAATTAAATAAAAACCGTTTGTTTAAAGTGCCGCATGGGGTTAAAAATGATATTGAAAAAATATTTCAAATCTATAACAACAATGAGAACGATGTTTATAAAAAGATTAAAATAACAAACCTGTTGTTAAGCTTTTTATTAAATATTATAGCATACGGTGAGAAATCTTCAAAAATAACCATTAGTGATACCTTCGCCAATATATGTACGTTTATCTGCGACAATATAAAGGAAGAAATCAGTCTTACCCACCTTGCAGATAAAGCAAATCTTTCCCTCTCTCACTTTAAGCACCGGTTTAAAAAAGAAATAGGAACTACACCCATGGATTTCATTATGAAAAATAAAATTAATACTGCCAAAATAATGCTTCCCGAACAAAAATCAGTTTCAGGTGTCGCGTATGAATTAAATTTTAGCTCGCCATCGTACTTCGCTACTGTTTTTAAAAAATACACGAGCAAAAATCCTTCGGACTACATATAATAAAATGGTAGAGAATTATTTCAACGACTGCCAACAAACCCGCAAATATATGTATATCAACGATATGCAATTGATGATTTATTTGGAATTTTACTCCTTTTATTTGTTGAATTCAAGTATTTTTCACCACTTTCAAGTTGCATTAATCTGATATCCAAATTTCAAGAATTAGTTTTTGTAGTACATGATATGCAACTCAATGCGCCATCTTATTTAACAATGTATGTATTAATCAAAACATAGTTTATAACAATTATGTTGGTAATATTAGTGCATCTAAGAAAACTCAGGTATTTCTGTGTAGCGCGATAACAAAACGCCAAAGCCTATGTCTGTCCCGATTTGCCTGGAGCATTTGACTGTGTGCCACCTAAACTTTCTTCACCGACCATCGCCTTACGCTGGCACCACAGCTTCAAAGCAGGAGCTTGGCGAAAGAATTAGCAGCGGAGTAGATCCTATTAATCAAGGAGATTACTTACCAACAGGCTGTTTTTAACAAGAATACAACAGCGTATTATACTTTTCATATAGCACAATATACAAGAGCCGGATTGTTTAAAACTGTTATAAAAACTACACAGCAAGATTAAAGGCGACATGTTACGCGCATGCTAAAATTGAAGCCACGGTTTTTAATAATGAATTCCTTTTATTTTTGGATTTTTTAACGAACCTGTTATCTGCAATACAATATCCTCACCTTCAGAAGGTATTTTTAAACCAAATGCCCGTTCAATATTTTTCATGTGCATTTTAAAATCCGAATCTATATTACTTAGCCTCAACTCCATATTTTCGATATCTGTACTATCTATGCCATCACCCAATAATTTTATATTGGCATCTAATGTTGCTTCCAGCAAAGGGAGTCGTAATTTTGTATTTTTTACTACACACCGTCCATCGCCAATTTTTGCATTAAGCGATATTTCATCTACCCATAAGTCCTGAGGGCTTATACCCAACATCGAGAGCTGCGCTTCCATATTCATCCGGGCTGCCCCCTGATATTCAACTTTTATATCTTTTAAATCAAGGTTAAAGCTCAATTGCGATAAGGCCGGCTGCAACTCACCATTCTCATTTAATTCCATATATCCCTCAAGCGCTGAACTAAACGATTGAACGGTATATCTGCCGGAGCTATTACTATCGCCCCAGCTTAGGCTATCAGAAAGCACACAATTGTATTCCATATTAATTTGCGATATAGAAATATCATTGAGACCCTCACCAAAATAGCTCAACTCTGTTTCTCCTTCAAATTCTAATCCGGCAGTTTCCAACCTAATTTTTTCAAGTTCCATGGTTTTGTTGGCATGGTTAAATAATAGAACAATGTAGGCATATTCAATCTCAGGAAGCTCAATGGGCAGGTCAACAAAGTTGGTATTTTTTAATTTTGGCTTTATCCAGTCCCCCTCTTTAATCTCTACACTTATCATTTGTTTTTGCTCCGGAAACTGTTCTTCAAGCTTAGCAAGTTTTACCTGGCTCATATCCCCCTCAAAATCAAACAACAGCTCCTCACTCACAAAGGTGGGCATACCATCCCCGCTTAGTTTTATATTCTTAAAATCCAGGCTCAAGCCAGTGAGCTTATCTACTTTTTGTGTTTTGGCTATCTCCATGGCTTCCCTGTGCTTTATATTCACACACAGTACATCGCTTTCTATTTTATATGTTGAATTGGGGTAGGGAATTGAAAAGTTTTTGAAAATAATTTTTGAGCAAAGAGGATTTACTTTTATATCGGAATATAAAGGGCGGGCACTTTCGCTTAGTTGCTGTAAATGTACATCTAATTTTTTAGCTGATATGTTTCCATAAATCCAGTTGCCTGTAAATACTAAAACTATTACTAATATAGATATTGTAATCAGTACTTTAATTTTCATTGCGGCATAATTTTCTTTAAACATACAAAATTAGAAGTTACGCAGAGATTTCATACTTTCTTTGTGTTTATCTTTTTTGATCTTTCGCTTACCGAAGGCACGTTTTTTATTTTTTTTGTAGAAAGCATAGATATTGCACGAAATTGCAATTTCATGATTGCTTCGATTTATTAAGTTGTTGCCCACCGCAAAGTCAAAAGCATAAGCTATCCAAAAATCTTTTTGTACTTTTAGGTTAATCAGGCTCCCCATCCAACCACCCTTGCTATAGGCTGCACCCACCCAAAATAAATCTTTATAAATTAGTTGAACACCTCCGGTTAGGCTGTATGCATCCTGTTTTTGGTATTGGCTCAAAAAGGAAGGTCGAATACCTATCTCTTGATTAGGACGAAAGGTATAGCCCATTGTCATGTAAAATTGGCGTTTTTGATGCATTTGATCTGGTTCGTAGCTTCGCAACACCTTAGTAGCCTCCAGCAGGTTTGACACGGAAAAACCCAGATAAAATTTTCGCGAATACAAAAACGCCCCGCTTGCCATATTTACTTGCGTTTCGCTTTCGGAAGCATTTGAAAAATAAGGATCGTTATTATTTACCAGCTTTAGTTCGTTGAATGCTATTTGGTGGCTGTGCACATTTGTGTTAATTCCGAGGGATAAAAAAGTTACAGGCGATATTTTTAATAAATAGGCATAGCTAATTATTGCCATATACGCTTTATAAACACCATATTCCTCCAAACTCAGGGCGCCACCAACCGACATAAGCGTGTTATTGATGGGCGAATAGGCTGCCAAGCGGTAACTTGTTGGCGCACCCTCTATTCCCCACCATTGCTTGCGTGCCATTAAATTAACAGCCATAGTATTTGAAGTTGCCGAATACGCCGGATTTATAAAATATTGCGTTTGCATGTACCCTGATGGTGAGGCTCTATGCTGGGCAAATAGCACTACATAAACCAGACTGGCAAATGCTAACATTAATACACGCTTTGTTATATTTATGTGCAATTTCATTTTCGATAGTCACTATTTGTTGATATAAATAAAGCCGGCATACTCCTTACTTACTTCAGGCAGCTTTAAAACATAGTAATAGGTGCCGTTATCGCACAACTTGCCTGCATATTTCCCCCTATTGCCTATCGCATCCCAATTGTTACGATAATTATTTTCGGAAAACACCATGCCACCAAACACATCAAAAACTTTAATTTGCATGCGCTCACCTTCCAAATCAGGGATGGTAAATTTATCGTTTAAACCATCTCCATTTGGAGAAATCCCTTGAGGAATAAAAATTTTATCCTCCACACCTGAATTTACCCGGTACATCACCCATGCCTGTGCATAGTCCCCTTCTTTGTCGGATATCCCATATAGCAAAGAGTCCGGCCCATTGTAAGCAGTGTTGAAAGTGGTTCTCACCCAACCGTCGTCATTAAGCTGGCTATAGCCATTGTTAACATCTTGCACTATTTTCAGTTCAATGGGGGTATCAAATAAACCACTGTCGTTAGCCAATACATTTACAGCTGCAATATCACGGGGGTTCAGAACAAGTGAATCGTTATGGGCAACCGGCTTAAAATCATAATCTGAAATATCGATACGTACTTTTGCTTCGTCACAAGTTCCATTTTTTGCACATACGCGATAGGTTAATTCATCAGACCCTATATCACCATGAATAGATGTGTACTTTATTGCAATGCCATCCACCACCTCGGCATTGCCTCTTTGGGGTTGAATGGTTATTTGCAAAGCGCTTATCCCTTGCCCAATTCCCTGATCGTTGTGCAGTACATTTATAATTACTGAATGACCTTCTTTTACTAAAGTATAATCGGCATAGGCACGCACCTGGTCCTTACCGGCTCCCATACCTGACGAAACGGCATACAAACCTTGCACATATACACATGCAGCCAAAAAAATAAGGGATATTTTAATGCATTTTTGTACTTTCATTTGCTTACCAACTTAAACCATCATATCTCGATCTTTTATTTCTGCGTATCTCGGAACAAGGGATGGCTTTGTTTTTTAAATTATTACATATAGTGTATCGTACAAGTAATTTATAGGCACTCCCATATTCAAGTTGTGCTCCGGTTAATCCTAACTGAAACTCCATACCAAAACTTAAACTGTGATAATTAACACCCAGGGTTGTTCCAAGCCCCAGACTCTTGCCCAGCCTATGGTCCATGCTTCTTCTGTATGAAGCCACACCCCATAAAGCATAATCGGGATTGGGTGTTGGAAAAGTTCCTTTTAATGTAAGATCCAGTCGTTGATCGTCATTTTGGTTTTGACGGTACATAATCAATGGCTCCAGGTAAACATCTCTGTTTACTACTTTGTATAAGGAGGAAAGATGAAGGTGAAAGTCCATTGCCAGGCTCGGCTCCCCATCATTTAAGTAGAGTGGATTTAATTGCCCTAACATGTTACTTACAGAAAAGCCCATCTGGTAATCGTTGAGTTTGAACAACACTCCCGAATTGGCATTCATGCCCCAACCCGAAGTAACACCCCCTCCTATTGCCGGATCCAGAATGCCTAAATGGTTGTTTAAATTACTTTCGTCAATGCGGGACTGCTCAAGCAATACACCTAATCCAAACGCCATTGTTATTACCCTGCGTAGAGATTTTTTGAGGACTACTTCGTACGAAAGAGACTGATGCAAACCAAATTGGCCCATATTTCCATTTCGATCGTTATACATATAGGTGCCCATTCCCATGTTTTGCATTAAGGGCCCTTGAAAGTTTAACATTTGTGTGGTAGGTGCCCTATCCATTCCCAGCCACTGGTTTTGATAGTTCGCACCAAAATTATAGCATGATTTATCGATGCCGGCAGCTGCGGGGTTCATTAAAAAGATATCGTACATATACAGATTTGTAACAAAATACCTTTGTGCTTCTGCAACTTTAAACACCCCAAGCAGGACAAATATGGCCAAGAGGCTTTTCATTAGTTTAGTTTTATGGTTTTTTATGGTTTGATTCAGGAGTTGCTTCAATTAAGCCAGAACTTAGCGTTTTAAGGTGATATGCCCCTTTAACACTTTTGTATTGCCAGGCACCTCAATAACGTACCAGTAATCATCGGTTGGTACCGGCTGGCCCAGGTAGCGTCCGTCCCAGCCGGGATCCGAGGCCGGGTATTTTTTTAAGAGCTTTCCGTATCTGTCGAATATTTTTATAATGCAATCCGGATACCTGTCAATACCTTCTATCTCCCATCTGTCGTTTATCCCATCATTATTGGGTGTAAAAAACGGTGGTACAACAACATCAAAATAATTATTTAATGATATTGTTGCCAGCGCCTTACAACCATAGAAGTCCTCTATTTCAATAGTATGATCTCCTGCTTTTAGGTTTTCGAATACATTGTCCGATCCATATGCATTGTTATTGATGCTGTATCGATAAGGTTTCGTACCTCCTTCTACCCATACTGCCACACGCGAATAAATACTTGTATCAACACGTGTAATGATGGGATTTTCCTGGTAAACAACATTGGCCGTGTCCCTCATTATCATACAACCATCCGACACCTCTACCCAATACTCTCCCGGTTCGGCAATACGCATCGTTTGCTCACTGCTTCCATCATTCCACAGGTAACTTATGTAACCCGCCCCTGCATCAATATCAAAAGTATCTTTTTTGCATACCGAAGTGTCTGAACAGAGTACAATGTCGGGTCGGATCATATACCGGACTGTTTTGGTATCAAAGCCATAGCAGCCGTGTTCATTTTGAACCTGAACCAGATTGATGGTATCCTGCATTTGCGCCTTAATTTTTTGTGTAGCAGCACCACTGTGCCATAAATAAGAAGCAAAACCCTCACCCGCATCCAAATACAAATAATCTACCGGGCAAATAAGCGTATCTGCACCTAAATTTACTTTAGGTACGGGATGCCATTTTACGCTTGCCGTATCTGCACCTGTGCATCCATAGCTGTTTTTTACACTTACCCAATAAGTTCCTTTTGTAGCAGAAATGCTTCGGGTGGTTTCGCCTGTTGACCACAGAAAATCCGAAACATTAGCCGGCGCTGTTAATATTACATTTGTACCCGGGCATACTTCCTGGTCAGTCACCTCAAATGCGGGTGATGGATTAAGGTGTACACTTACCTGATCTTGCGCCTCGCAACCTTCGGTATTTTTTACCACCAGCGTATATACTCCGGTATTATTAATACGAATGCCGGGAGAATTTAATAAAGGATCGCCGTTCCATTGGTATTGGGCATAGACGTCTGGCGCCTTTAATATAGCCGATTCACCACTGCACAAGCCGATATCCGGGCCAAGGTCTAAACTGGGTACAGGTAAAAGTTTTATCACCCTTTCGGCATAGCTGGAGCAGCCGTTTACATCCACCAGCTGAATGCCATAAGTGCCCGATTGATTTACTGTCCAGGGAGCATTGCTTGGTCCGGGCACATTGCCAGTCGACTCCACTTTATGCCAGGCATACGACTGTGCATTGGGCACGGGATTGCTTAGAGTTACAGAAATATTCTCACAAGCTTCTACCGGGGGTTCATCCGCTATAAGGGTTGGTGAAAACACACCTACTTCAACCTGGTCGCTTGCAGAACAGCCGTGCTCATCAAAGGCGGTTACAGAATAAATCCCTTCCTCTGTTATCTGTAAAACCGATGTTTCATCGTAATACTTTTTCTTATCTATGTTCCAAATTAAATAATCAAAATTGGAACCATCGGGCGAAGTAAAAGAATCCATCCGTATTAAGGCTACATCCCCCTTACAAATAGTGAGGTCATCGGTAATTGAAACCGTCGGAAGAGCGTAAGAGGTAACGTCAATATCGTTTCTTTTAACACATCCTAAATAAGTGGCCTCAACTTGATATTTACCATGAGCCGACACTTCTATTGAATTTTGAGAGGACGGTATTGATAAATTAATACCATCACGATACCAGGTATAGGAATCGTATCCGCTCGATGCGTGAATCTGTATTTGCTCCCCATCACATAAATCTCTTTCCAATTTAAGTACTGGCGGATCGGCACGGTAGAATTTTACTTTTATTGAGTCGGAAACGGGACAGCCATTTTCATCTATGGCTTCAACCTTATAAATGCCTGAACTTTCTTCGACGGCATTTGCAATTTGGTAAACATTTTCAGGCATAGGTATTGGGAGTAATACTTCATCATCCACAGCCGTTTTTTTATACTTCCACACAAAATCAGTATGCGATGTTAAGCCATCAATATGCAAAGTAATTCCGGAACACTCCTCCCTATCATCACCTAAATCGATTACCTGGGGATCGTACCAATCGAAACGTGCCTCATCGTGGGCTACACAACCATTGGCATCGGTTATTTCCAGCGCATAATCCGCAGGACTTGCCAAGTCAATGTACGGTGCTATTTCTCCGGAACTCCAGCGGTATGAATATCCATCACCCACCGGCCCGTTAATACGTTTAGCACTATTATAACACGACCACTCATCTGCTAAGGTAAAATTGGGTAATGGGTTTACGGTAATATCAATATCACGGGTTTGCATGCACCCATTTGCGCTCCAAACCGTTAAGGTATATGTTCCGGATTCGCTTGGTATAATAAAGTTTTTACTGTCGTCAGAATTAATTACTTTACCCTTAAACTCCCATTGATAACGCATAAAAGCGGTAGTGTTTACCACACGCTCCCCTTCACAAACTACCGTTTTGTTAATACGGATGACTGGTGTTGCAAATGCCTCAACACGAACCGTATCTTCGGCTTCACACCCATATCCATCGGTTACTACTACAGAAAGATTTTCCGAAAAACCTGATCCTGCTGTAACCGATGTGCTGTTACCCGTAGCAGCATTACTCCATACGTAACTTGGGTAACCCGCTGGCAAATCGTAATTAACTACTTCTCCGGGACAAACAACAGTATCATTGCCCAGGGAAATATCGGGCATTACAAAGGTAACATCCAGACTATCTGTAATAACACAACCTCCATGCAACATTTGAGCTGTTACCCAGTAGGTATCAGAACGGGTAATTCTGCATTCTTTATCCGTTGATAGGACGGTATTGCCTGTTGATTTAGAATACCAACGGTAATCATTCATATCTATACTGGTAGACAACACAACCTCTTTACCCTGGCACTCCTGTGAAGGACCTTCGATATGCATTCGGCCATAGGACGAAAAATAACCGTAGCTCACACTGCCAACAGAGGTTCTTGGGTCATTCTCGTCCAGAATACTCAAATGAAAAAGTCCTTTGGTATTTTCAATTGTATATGGAGTTCCGGTGGAAATATTCATATTAGCAATTGCGGTAAACCACGTTTCTGCGGGGTCACCTGTATCTGTTCCTTTCACTTTAACCCATTGTAAGTTATCAACATAATCAACACTGCCTTTATTATTGTCGTACATTACAAAGCTGTCTACATTTTTTTGTTGCGTAAGTATCTGCACCCAAAAGTCGCGTACAAAAACCCGCGTAAAAGCTACCTTTGACGAGCCCGTACATTCGATGCAAGGCAAAAGTGCCGAACCTAACTCGTTGGCATTATCTTTTGATTTTATATTTGCCAGTCCGGATACCTGGTAGGCGTATACCGGCTTAGTGGCACTTATGTAAATGGCATTGTCCGTTATATCAAAACCGGTCAGCTCTCCCCGTTTAAGATGGCGTACCAAATTATTATCATTATTGATAAATACATAAGTATCATCTTCTGTAGCCAGCACAAATACTTTTTGGGCACCATTTTTATCCCTATTGGTTTTCACTGCAATGTATTCAGAACCGATTATAGAGGTGGGAATTAACTGATCGCCTATAATATCATGAGGGTGATCCGTTTCGTTGATGGAATCGTCGGAAATAGTTACGGCAATCGGTTTGTTGGAAGTGATATAGGTGCCAGCCATAGAAGCCGATGGACTGATGTTGCGGTATTCAATGCAATAGCTTTGTCCCCGGTTAAGGGTAATTTGAAAAGGAATATCCTTTTTATGTCCGGTAACATCAACTGTTGGAACAATAGTCACCACCGTATTGTCTGCTGTTGCTACGATGTCTGCTTTCTCATTTGCATCGCCTTTGTATTTGGCCATGTTGGGGTACACATTCTGCGAAGGCACATAAAACTCTGTTCCCATGGCATTATCACCCTTTAAAGTAAACTTATCCGGGTTGCCATCATCGGCAATCTCATAATATACCGTAATATTTGCCGACGATTCTATGCGTATTCCTTTGTTATTAACCCTGTCCACCGGTCTGTTTTCCACACTACTCCTGGGCACCTCAATAGTAGCAAGTTCATTTTTGCCAATATTTTTTTTTATTTTTTTAAAACCATTGTCTGCCGGCATCGAAATGGTAACTGATGCTGCCTTGTCAAAGGTGGTAATCCTAAAATACAAAGGTTCATCGCCATGGGCGTGTATGGCATCTGGAGCTACAAACCAAAAGTCTGTACCGGTCTGTGCCTTTAAACTTACACCTAACAGGCATAGAAAAACCAATGCAAATTGATGCGGAAATTTCATATGTTTATAATTGATTTAATTTGCCATATAGCCTGCCCCGATTTTTTATCGGGGGAACTCGCCATTATAATCATTCCCCTTTGTGAGAGAAAACTCTCATGGCTCGTTTCATCTGTCGTTTTTTTGATGTTATACTACAGCGTGGGTAGAATCGAATACCTTCTACCTCACCCTTTTCAACTCCGCAATAAAAACCATACAAAATAAGTATAGGAAAGGCAGGTTGATTTGTAAAATTGTGCACTTTTTAGTGGGTAAAAAACTTAAAAACTACGGTACAGCTATGCAGCTCCTGTGTGCCAACATAATTTAACAAGGTATTTATTGCTATCCTTTATGTTTTGTAGCTTTTGTAATGATTTTTCCTGATACCCCAAGGCAAAACTTATCTTAAGTACGAAAGTACTGGTGAAAAGTTTCGTTCAATTAGATAAACAAAATAATTTACAGCAGATTTTAGGAGAATTATTTTTGGGTATTTACCAGCAGCTTGCTCCACCATAGCCATTGGCCGGAGTTATCTTTTGCTGTGAGCGTTAATAAAACCCTACGAGAATCAGAGGGCATAGTAGTATTAATGTAGATGGAATCGTTTAGCCGTTTGCAAATAGCATTGTTCGACTTATTATTGAAAAAACAGTTGATGGCCGGGATTCGATCTGAGAAATGCAATTGGAGATTTAGGGATACAGCAGATGATACGTCCTTTTCAATCGGAAAATCCGATAAGCCGCTTACTAAAAGAGGTTTCATGTTTACTTTTGATTTAAATGAATCCAGGTTTACAAAATTACCGGCCACCGGAAACCTGGGTATCGCATATAGGTGCGTTTGATTACCCCAAACACCTGAGTTTTGGGCAAAGGCCAGCGTATATCCTCTACTTTTTAACACGTTGGCCATTGATTCGTCAAACTCGCCATACGGATAAGCATATACTTTAGGAACAAACCCCAGGCTATCCTTAAAAAGCTGTTCCGAAACGGCCAGGTCTGCCAAAAAAGTTTGCACCCGTTGCCCCTCAGGCACATTTAAAAAATACATGTGCTTATGCGAGTGGGAACCTATCTCCACCCCCTCCTTGTGCAGCTCCCTCAGCTGCGGCCAGCTCATGTAATCGCTCCAGCCTACACTTTCTGTGTTCACAAATAAAGTGGCTTTACAATTGTACTTTTGCAACAGAGGCCATCCGTGTGTATAAAACGATTTTAAGCCGTCGTCTATGGTAATAACCACTTTTTTTTGCGTATTGTCCGGATTTTTAAATAAACCCGAAGCCGTGTAGGTTTTAAAGTCATTCTGGTTTAGATATTTAAGCTGCTCTTCAAACTTATCCGGGGGCGTGTTAGTGCTGGGATAACGCTTATCCCCAAAACGGTGATAAACTATCCCCACAGCATAAAAATCAGCAGGCAGCTCCGTTGTTGCAATAACCAGCTGCTTTTGATGTGCATCTGTTTTTTTGGAACCGGAACGACAAGAAGTTGCATTAATCAATAATAAAACAACAAAGCAATTAATCGAGCAGGTTCTGCCAAATTGCATCGTTTTTATTAATTTTCGCCAGCTGATAATCATCATAATTATGTAAATCATTAAATTCAATAACATTGCGCAAGGAGCGTACATATTCATAACGCTTTTCCGAATATCTACTCAAATACCAAATCAACCTGTAGGGATTGTCGGAATACAAACGTGCTTCACGAAATTCTTTATAAGCATTGGCCTTGGCAATAGTAAGATAATAATCATAGATAGACTCGAACAAGGAATCGTACTTTCTCAGGTAAACACTGGTTTCGCCACGCGACTCACTTGCCTTAATACGCTTTTCGTTTCTATTGTACGACCATATACCAAATATATTGTTTGCCTCCCTAACAAATCTTGATGTACCCCAACCGCTTTCGATGGCTGCCTGTGCCAGAACGATAGAAACCGGATGGGGATGAAGACGTCGCAGCACTTCGCTCACCCTGTTTGTTTTAAAGGTAAGCTTCATTTCCTCCAGATACAAGGAATCCTGCACTGTAGCCCTGCCGGATTTTACGGCGGCATTAATTTCCAATACCTTGTGGCGCTGTTGTATAATTTTTTCTCTTGCCATTAAAACCGAAGGGAGCATCATATCAATGAATTTTTGCATCCTCTCCTTGTAATCCATATCCTGTAAATTGGGAACATTTTGATATAGCACCGGCCATACTACACTATCTGCAACAGCCAATATGGAATCCTTGCTGGTGCTTTTGCACACGCGGATAAAAACCGTCTCCTCTTTTTCTTCGAATGATGGCTGCACCAGATTAACAACCATGGCTACGGCAAAAACAATCAGTATAGCCAACAGGGTGCGTCGCGACAAAAAATCGGTAAAATCCTTAAACTTAAAGGCTGATGTTTTCATTGTGTAATTTATTATACCAATATAAAACTTTTGGATTAATCCATTTTTTTAGAAATTACATTTTAACTTACTCGTAGCGTAACGATTCAATGGGGTCGAGCTTAGCGGCTTTGAGAGCCGGCATTAATCCCGATAATAACCCCACCAAAAGGCAAAGCACAAGGCTTATCGAAATCCAGTTCCAGGGCACTACAAAACCCGAATCCATTACCATAGACAGGATGTTTCCCACCATAATACCCAGCACCACACCACATGCTCCGCCTATCAAACCAATCATAACAGACTCCAGCAGAAACTGGTCGCGGATGGCCTTGCGTGTTGCACCGGTTGCTTTGCGTATACCTATCTCCCTTGTTCGTTCGGCCACGGCTACCAGCATAATATTCATAAGCCCTATAGCAGCACCAAACAAGGTGATGAAACCAATGGCATTGGCAATAATGGTAACACTGCTCAGATTTTCAATTAACATCCTCGAAAGATTGTCGCTTTTAACAATGTTAAAATTGTTTTCGTCGCTCACCTCAAGCCTACGCACCAGCCTAAAAGTGCCGGTAGCTTCACTCACAGCGGCCTCCACCTGGGTTGGATCATTAGCCATCACCTCAATGTTATACGACATTTTTGGGCGACTAAAATACTGCCTCACATTACTTACGGGAAGTAATAATATATTATCGCCCTGTCCGCCAAAACCCGATCCTTTTTCTGCTAATACCCCTATTACCTTATATTTGCCGGCAGCGAGAGAAACCACCTGACCAATTGCTTTTTGCTGCGATGGGAATATTTTTTTATATAACGCCGATCCCAAAATGGCTACATGCTTACCATCTTTTATGTCATTCAACGAAAAACCTCTGCCTATTTTTAATTTGTGTCCGCTGGTTGCAATAAAATCCTCATCTACACCATAAACACTTACATTGGGGTTGGTTTTTAGCGATCCAATTTTAACCGTTGCATTGCCCGATGCCTGATGCGATATGGTTACCGTTGCCGGAAAAGAAAACCTTTCCTTAAACTCTTTTGCTTCCTTGTACGATATAAAACCGTAATCCCTGGTTCGGCTCCGCTCCTTTCCAATCCTAATGTTTTGTCCCCGGTTTTCGATGGTAAACGAATTAGCACCCATACCTGTAAAATTGGACGAGATAGCAGTTTCGATAGATTGAACTGCTGTAATGATGCCAATGAGCGCCATGATACCAATTGTGATGATGACGATGGTTAGTATGGTACGCAGTTTATTGGACCAAATGGCTCCGGCAGCAACCTGTACGTTTTCATAAAAGAGTTTTGATAGCATAAACCGTTTGAATTAAATACTAAAGATAAGTAAATAGTTTTTATTTTTATTTTTTACTAAGTTTGTTCGTCATTAATAAATGACATATAAAGCTGCAAGAATGAGCTACTATCCATCCAGATTACCGCTTTTATGCATCTTGACCTATAATTAAAAAAAACTAAAATAACTGAATAATATGGCGTTCGACATTGAAATGATTAAGAAGGTGTATGCCCAAATGGGTGCTAAAGTCGATAAAGCACGTTCTGTTTTGAATAAACCCTTAACACTTACCGAAAAAATTCTATATGCCCATTTGGCCGAGGATACAAACGAAGCTTTTACAAGGGGCGAATCCTACGTAAACTTTAACCCCGATAGGGTAGCCATGCAGGATGCTACGGCACAAATGGCTTTATTGCAATTTATGCAAGCCGGAAAAGATAAGGTGGCGGTGCCCACAACAGTGCATGCCGACCACCTGATACAAGCAAAAGTAGATGCTGCAAAAGACTTAGCTACGGCAAAAACAACCAACAAAGAGGTTTATGACTTTTTGAGTTCGGTAACCAGTAAGTATGGTATCGGGTTTTGGAAGCCCGGAGCAGGAATTATCCATCAGGTTGTGCTGGAAAACTATGCTTTCCCCGGCGGAATGATGATAGGCACCGATTCGCATACCGTTAATGCCGGTGGCTTGGGAATGATTGCCATTGGTGTAGGCGGTGCCGATGCCGTTGATGTAATGGCAGGTATGCCGTGGGAACTCAAATTTCCTAAACTGATAGGCGTAAAGCTTAGCGGAAAACTTAACGGATGGACAGCCCCCAAAGATATTATTTTAAAAGTAGCCGGTATCCTCAGCGTTAAAGGCGGAACAGGCTGTATAGTTGAATATTTTGGCGAAGGCGCCAAATCACTTTCGTGTACGGGCAAAGGAACCATTTGCAACATGGGTGCCGAAATAGGAGCTACTACTTCTACCTTTGGCTACGATTTTTCTATGGAGCGTTACCTGCGGGCCACCAACCGCCACGATGTGGCCGATGCAGCCAACGAGGTAAAAAGCCTGCTCACGGCAGATCACGAGGTATATGAGGAGCCCGAAAAATATTTTGACCAGGTGATAGAAATCGACCTAAACAAATTAGAACCACACCTCAACGGTCCCTTTACCCCTGACAAGGCAACGCCCATCAGTAAGATGCGCGCGGAAGCCAGCAAAAACGGATGGCCTACAAAAGTTGAAGTAGGGTTGATTGGCTCGTGTACCAACTCCTCATACGAAGATATTTCCAGGGCAGCCTCCGTAGCGGAGGATGCAGTAAAAAAAGGTTTAAAAGCAAAAGCCGAGTTCTCCATAACGCCCGGTAGTGAGCAGGTGCGCTACACCATCGACCGCGACGGCATGGTGGATATATTTAAAAAGATTGATGGTGTTGTTTTTGCCAATGCCTGCGGACCTTGCATTGGCATGTGGGCGCGCATGGGAGCCGAAAAACAAGAGAAAAACACCATTGTACACTCTTTTAACCGCAACTTTGCCAAACGAGCCGACGGTAACCCCAATACTTATGCTTTTGTGGGATCGCCCGAGTTGGTTACCGCTCTGGCCATTGCCGGCGACCTTGGCTTTAACCCCTTAAAAGATAAGTTAACCAACCATAAAGGCGAGCAGGTTTTTCTGGCTGCTCCTCACGGCAATGAGCTGCCCCCTAAAGGTTTTGATGTGGAAGACCCGGGCTATCAGGCTCCGGCACAGGATACTACAAACATAAAGGTGGCGGTATCGAGCGAGAGCGACAGATTACAGCTTTTGGAGCCTTTTGCGCCTTGGGATGGCGAAAATATTATTGGTGCCAAACTGCTGATTAAAGCAGAAGGAAAATGTACCACTGACCACATTTCGATGGCCGGACCATGGCTAAAATACCGTGGTCACCTGGATAATATTTCCAATAACATGCTCATTGGGGCCGTAAACAAATTCAATGGCGAAACCAATAAAGTTAAATCCCAGCTTACCGGTTTGTATGGCGAGGTACCAGCTACGCAAAGAGCCTACAAAAAGGAAGGCATCCCAACTGTTGTGGTGGGCGATCATAATTATGGCGAGGGATCATCGCGCGAACATGCTGCTATGGAGCCCCGCCACCTGGGTGTTAAAGTGGTGTTGGTAAAAAGCTTTGCCCGTATACACGAAACAAACCTAAAAAAGCAGGGCATGTTAGGCATTACCTTTGCTAACGAAGCCGATTACGATAAAATACAGGAAGACGACACCTTTAACTTTATTGATTTAAAGGATTTTGCACCCGGCAAGCAACTCACCATTGAGCTGATTCATACCAACGGAAGTCCGGAACTAATTAAAGCCAACCACAGCTACAATCAGCAACAGATTGAGTGGTTTAAAAATGGCAGCGCGCTCAATTTAATTAAAAAGCAAAACGGGTAATCAGGGATTAATATTAATAAAACGCAATCCACCTGGATTGTGTTTTATTAATTGCTACGTTTAGCGAACACGCTACTCCACTTTTTTATTTTTATTACGTTTGTTACATATGCCAAATACGATAGCCAATATAAATACGCTTAATACCTGGTTTAAAAAACACCCCAGGGTACTGGTTGCACTTTCGGGTGGGGTAGATTCATGTTTAATGGCCTATATGGCTCGCCGGGAGCTGGGCAAACAAAATGCTGTTGCAGTAATTAGTAATTCGGCGAGTTTAAAAAACAAAGACTTAAGCGATGCCCGGCAGTTTGCCGATAGGTACGACATTGAATTGATTGAAATTGATGCCAACGAAATTAACGACAAAAATTACCGAGCCAATCCGGTTAACCGTTGTTATTTTTGCAAAACCAATCTGTACCAAACAATGCAGGAATTGGCTCAAAACGCTTATCCTGATTATGTGATTATTAATGGCAATAATCACGACGACCTGGGCGATTACCGACCAGGAATGCAGGCGGCAGATGAATTTAAGGTTTACAGTCCTTTGTTAGAATGCAAAATAAACAAGGACAGCATACGGCACATGAGTAAGCATTTTAATTTAAGCGTTTGGGACAAGCCGGCCAGTCCTTGCCTGAGCAGCCGCTTCCCTTATGGCGAAGCTATTAGCGCTGCCAAGCTTTTAATGGTAGAAAAAGCAGAAGATTACCTAAACACCAATGGTTTTGACGAGGTACGTGTAAGGTATATAAATGGCATGGCCAGTTTAGAAGTACCCAAAAATGAAATAAACACTTTACAATCGATGTTCACCGCCGAGTTTAAAAAACAAATAACAGATATGGGATTTACCGATGCCGGGATTGATGAAGAAGGACTGGTTTCGGGTAAACTCAATCGAAATATACAAACAAAATAAAAGTTGCAATAGCCCTGCTCATAGGAGCTTCTGCTCTCAAAGAGCTGTATCGATCTTATCTTTTACCTAATTGAAGGTTTAGTAGGATATAAACGAAGAATGGTATTTTATAGTTTCGATTATTGAGACTAACTGCCCACTGTTAACTCTCTATTTAAACCATCACAAACGGTATTTCAAAATAAAAGGTAGATCCCTCCCCAACCGTTGATTCAACCCAAATGTTTCCATCCATTATTTCCACCAATTTTTTGCAGATGGACAAACCCAAACCCGTTCCTTTGGATTTTTCAATACCGGGATGCTGCGCCTGGGTAAAACGCTCAAATATAGTATCGATGGATTCGGGAGGTATGCCCACGCCGGTATCTTTAACGTAAAACATGGTTTCGCTGCTTCGGGTAACAATACCTACCTCCACCTGTCCATTCCTTGTAAATTTCAGGCTGTTGTTAATCAAATTGGTAAGCACCTGTTGAATTTTTGCCGGATCGCCGCTCAAAATAGCTAAATTACACTTTGAGGTATTAATGCTTATGGTGTTGTTTTCCCGTTCGGCTATAGGCTTAAAAAAAGTAATAATCTCTTTCAGCATCCCCATAATATCAAAGGGTATTGTTTCAATGGTAATGTATCCCGTTTCAATTTTCGAAATCTCCAGCACATCATTAATAATGCTTAACAGCTGCTGACCGCTCGAAAGAATAATATTCAGGTAATCTTTTCGCTGTTCGGGTGTTAAATTCTGTTTTTTTAAAAGCTCGGCAAAGCCTAAGATGCCATTCATAGGCGTGCGAATCTCGTGGCTCATATTGGTTAAAAATGATGATTTTAACCTATCGCTTTCTTCTGCCTTATCTTTTGCTGCCTTTAGTTCTTCATTTTTTCTCAGCAGTTCATCTTGTGCTTTTTTCCGTTCCCGCAAATCCCTGGCAATAGTCAAATAGTGATTGCTATCCGGTTTTTTCGAGTTCATCTCTACGGGTATAAACTCCCCGTTTTTGCCGCAGATAGTTCTTTCTATTATTATGGTTTCGCCGGAGTCAACTCGATCGAATCGCAAAGGAGTTTGTTCTAAGCATTCGCGAGTGAAAATAGATGATATGTGTTTATGGAGAAGCTCTTCGCGCAAAAAACCCGTCATTTGCAAAAAACTGTTGTTAACCTCAAGTATATTACCATTTTTATCGCCTACAATTATTCCATCGCCGGCATTTTCTATCACTGTGCGGTATTTGTTATTACTTTCCGTAAGTTTTTGGAGCGATAATTTATAGTCTGAAATATCCCGGAGAATAACTATTTTCACCGGTCTGTCTTTATATTCCCGATTTCGGGACGTAATTTCTGCAAAAAAAGAAGTGCCGTCCTTTCGTTTTAATTTCGGCGCAAAGGTTTTCTCAATATTAAAATCTATTCTATGCTGAACCTCTTCTACATACTCTTCCGAAACAACTTGTGTAGCGTGCAAACCTATTATTTCCTCGGCACTGTATCCTAATATTTCGCAACCCTTAGGGCTGGCGTAAATACAATAACCGCCTTCCAGTATAAAAAAACCCTCGGATGTTAATTCGGAAAGAACATCCCATCTTTCCCTTAGCTCGTTTAGTTCGTGTGATGTAGTATGTAATGCTTGGTTGTTATAATTTTTGGTACTACCCATTTTTTATTGATGTTACTTGTCTGTACTGAGCTGCATAAACTCTTTGCTGTTTTACGACCCGTTATTTGGTAAAAATACGAATACGACAGCCCAATGTTTAAACCATTCGCTTTATACTTTGTTCAGTATAATTAATTTCAACGAAAGGGCTTATACCTAAAGTATAAGGAATTAAACTTTTTTTTTAGCTTAAAATTGGATATTTTTGCACCTTCTTTCAGCCGAATTAGCAAGGGCAAAATATCCTTATTTGCTGAATGTTTGGGTAGGAAGATTTAATTGAAAACAAAAATAAAAACAATGAATAAAAAAACAATACTTGTCATACTGGATGGATGGGGAATTGGCGACAAATCGGCATCAGATGTAATTTCAACCGTTAAAACACCGTATTGGGACAGTTTGATAAAAAACTATCCCAACTCAAAATTAAATGCGTCGGGGGAGTATGTGGGGTTACCCGATGGACAAATGGGCAATTCGGAGGTAGGCCATTTAAATATTGGTGCCGGCAGAGTTTTGTATCAGGATTTAGTGAAGATAAACCGTGCCTGTGCCGATGGCACTATCGCTACAAATAAAGAATTGTCGAGAGCTTATAATTATGCCAAAGACAATGGTAAAAAAGTGCATTTGCTGGGTTTAATGTCTAAAGGTGGTGTACACAGCAGTCAGGATCATATCCATAAATTAATTAGCGTGGCCAAGGACTATGGCTTGAACGATGTTTTTGTTCATGCTTTTATGGATGGTAGAGATACAGACCCGATGAGTGGAAAGGGATTTATGAAGGAGCTCTTGGCGCACATGGACAAAACCGTTGGACAAGTAGCTAGTGTTACCGGACGATATTATGCCATGGATCGCGACAAGCGATGGGAACGTATTAAAATTGCCTACGATGCTATGATTGCAGGCATTGGTGAGTCTACAACAACGGACGTATTGGATGCCATTCAGGCATCGTATGATGCAAATGTAACCGACGAATTTATTAAGCCCATTGTTCATGTAGATGCCGATGGTAAGCCCGTGGGCAACATTGAAGAAGGCGATGTGGTTCTATTTTTTAATTTCCGTAACGACAGAGCTAAAGAGCTTACCATTGCTCTTACACAAAGCGACATGCCGGAACACGGGATGAAAACCATACCGTTACATTATGTTACCATGACACCTTATGATGCTACATTTAAGGGTATGCATGTGCTTTTTGACAAGGATAACGTACAAAACACCATTGGCGAAGTGGTGGCCAACGCCGGATTAAAACAATTGAGGATTGCAGAAACAGAGAAGTATGCACACGTTACCTTCTTTTTCTCAGGTGGGCGCGAGGCTGTTTTTGAAGGAGAAGACCGTATTTTGGTAAATTCTCCGAAAGTGGCTACCTACGATTTGCAGCCCGAAATGAGTGCTTTTGAGGTAAAGGATAAAGTAGTGGCCGAACTGAATACCGGGAAATATGATTTTATCGCACTAAACTTTGCCAACGGCGACATGGTAGGACATACCGGCGTGTACGAGGCAATTCAAAAAGCTATTGTAGCAGTAGACACTTGCTTAGAAGCCGTTGTGGAAGCAGCAAAAGCTAATGGTTACGATGCTATTATCATTGCCGACCACGGCAACGCCGATAATGCCGTTAACGCGGATGGATCACCTAACACAGCACACTCCCTGAATCCCGTACCATTTATATGGGTAAGCGACAGTAAAGGCGCTGTTAAGGATGGCGTACTGGCCGATGTGGCGCCGTCACTGCTTAAGTTAATGGGAATAGAACAGCCCGAAGACATGACAGGTGAGTGCTTGATAGAGTTAAAATAAGAGTTTAACAAATATATAACTGATAGCGGTAGTCGTAGCGGCTACCGCTTTTTTTCATTTGCTGCAGGGTTTATCAGCGAATGACTAAGATTTTAAAATGGCCGTATGATTCAGATTGATGATAAAATAATTAGCCTGGAGCTATTCACCAATAAGTTTATATGCAACATAGCCAAATGTCATGGTGTTTGTTGTGTTGAAGGTGACTCCGGAGCGCCGCTGGAAGAGGATGAGGGGAAAATCATCGAGGAAATATATCCCAAAATTAAACATTTACTATCGCCCGATGCCATTAAAACAATTGAAGAGGAAGGCACCTCGGTGATAGATTTTGACAAAGATCTGGTTACACCAATTGTAAATGGAAAGGAGTGCGTTTATACTTACTTCGATAGCAAAGGAGGTGTTCATTGTGCCATCGAAATGGCCTGGAAACAAGGCCTGGTACCTTTCCGTAAACCTATATCGTGTCATCTGTACCCCATACGCACCCGGAAGCTTAGCCAGGGCGAAGCATTAAACTACGATGTTTGGCCTATATGTAAAGATGCCGTAGTGCTGGGCAAAAGAGAAGGGGTGTCGGTTTACAAGTTCCTCAAGGAACCAATTATACGTAAATATGGGGAAGCCTTTTATGCCGAAATGGAAGCAGCAGAAAAGGAACTTGAGAAACGGGCTCTGCTCAAGTAGAAAATTAATTTTTACAAAAAAGATGGCCTATTATTTTGCCACAGAAACGCATCGGTTCTCTGGCAATTAACCCAAGCATAAATTCCAAATGTAGGGCGCATGGCGATTAACATAATGCGATGAGGTGGTATTTCTACACTTCGACCAGGCGGTTCTACATTTTACAATCTAATTTCTACACATTTTTTATCTTTCATGGACATACCTTAGCCAGTGAATAGTTAAACTATGTAAAAGTGTTGCTCGTCAAAAATGTAATATAACCCGAATAATTGCCGCCTTTTGTTCGTTTAGCTATATCATTTTTATTATATTTGTGAAAGAGCCAAAAGGTTAACAGATGTTAATACTACAGAAAGTAAGCACGGTATCATTTTTAATGGAATTATTGTTGTTATACTCTTAAGGTATTACCATAACCAGCGTAAATAAACATTCACTTTTAAATTTTTTGTGTATTATGATTAGAGAGGAACGGAAAACTACCAACAACCTGGAAGACAAAATTATTTCATTCGTTAGCAAGGAGCAACCGGTACATATTGGTGAGATTTTTAAGAATTTAAAAATATCACAGACCAAAGGGTTGAACTACGTAACATCAATGATAAATCAAGGTAAATTAATTTATGCGTCTCACAATCAGGTTAACGTTATTTAAAAACCCGGATGGGAAAAATTTAATATTTTTTTCCAAACCACAGTATTAAACTTCCGTCGAATTAAATTTTGGCGGAAGTTTTTTTTATGGTCAAAATCAATATTTTCCTATGCATCACCATAACCTGACGCCTAATCCCAACTCTATCCAATCGGCTTTAAAACCATCTTGTGTTTTCAAGCCGATTTGAGCAAACAGATGCTCCGTTGCATGAAACTTTAGGGCCGGTCTGATAAAGAACTTGCCTTTGTATTTTCTGGCTCTTTGGTGCAAGTAGCTTCCCACCTGAAAACGAAGCGCCATTTTCCAAAACATTAGATCGTAACCACCATGAAATCCAAAGAAATATAAATTATCATTTGGAAAATATTTCTCTAAGCTGGAATCGTAAAAGGCATCTAATCCTACGGCAAAACCACTTTTCGCATTCAAAATATACATATATTCGGCCATGGTGCTAACAGTGACATATTGCTTGGTGGTACCACTGTTTTCATCGTTTTGCACCAATCCTCCGGCGCCATAAACAGCTATTGTAGATTTACGAATGGATGGCGCCTTTTGTTTGGGAATAGGCTTAGGACGAACATTTAAAATTTGTTGTGGAAATTCCGCATTATCCACCCTTTTTTGTTGCGCATTAAAATGATATCTAAACCCAAGGTTTAATCCCCACATATTTAATCCTGCATTGGGCTTAAACATTCGGCCATTGCTAAAATGCGTAAAGTCGAGCCCGTAAATTAAATCCATCTCCCGATTTAGCCTGTATTTGGCACCCAGGTTCAGGTTAAAATAAACATTAAATCGGGAGCCAATAGCATCATTGCTTATATTCGTTTCCGGATTGTACGGGTTTAAATCGTAACTCAATCCAAATGCTGGTTCAATTACCATTTGGTGTCTGTTGGGCTTTAATAGCGGAAAAGAGATGAATCCATAAAAAGCGCCGGGTTGACCCAATAAATCAGGATTTCCTATAAAACCGCTATACCATCCTATACCGTAGGCCGGGTAGGCAAAATAACTCTGCCAGGCATCCGGATTGTTGCTCTGCCAACCATAGCGAACCTCAATCGCCCCGTAACCATTTTCCAGGGCTTCTTTTAATTTTTCACCTGTATATAAATGGGCACCCGAATGCCCTTTAATCTCAAAAAACCTGAATTGATTTGTAGGTTCTGAATCTTGCGCATACAATGTGCCATAACTCATAAACAATAACCCTATGCACCACTTTAAAAACCCTCTCATGTGTATATATATTTTAAGCGCTCATGATTACCCCTAATACAACTAAGAAATTCCCTCAAATACAAAAAAACCTCTTTTCCCTAACGAAAAAGAGGTTCAATTGTTTTAACACCATCTTATTAGTCATTCATCCCAATATAGCTAAGCACATAATATAAAAGTGTAACCAAGGATGATAGCGCCGCTACCACGTAGGTATAAGAGGCCCATTTAAGGGCGTCTTTGGCTTTGTGATGGATGGCGCCGGTTGCTACACCGCTACTGTCTAACCAAACCAAGGCTCTGTGCGATGCATTGATTTCTACCGGCAGTGTAATGAATGCAAATAAGGTAAAAACAGCATAACAGGCAATGATGATTTGCAAAGCCAGCTTATATGGCAGCAGTTCAGGCAACAAAAGTCCGCCAAATATCATTACCATAAATATAACATTTAAAACATTGGCGCTTACATTTTGAATAGGCACCAGTGCCGAACGTAGCTCCAAAGCGGCATACCCGTGTGCATGCTGTACGGCGTGACCGCACTCGTGCGCAGCTACTGCAGCCGATGATACACCGTACCCTCTGTATACTTCGGGACTTAAATTTACCGTTTTGTTGGCCGGATTATAATGGTCGGTCAACTGTCCTGGTACCGAAACCACTTTTACATCGTGGATATCGTTGTCGCGCAACATTTTTTCTGCCACATCCTTACCCGTCATCCCGTACGCCATCGGGATTTTAGCATACTTTTTAAACTTTGATTTTAATGTTGAACTAACAGCCCAGCTCAACAATAAAAACACACCAAAAATAAATAATAAGCCCATAATTGTATTGTTAAATTTTCATTTGTTACTTATATAATTATCAGAGTAGCTTATTTGATGCCATAATCGGCATAAAAATAAACCTCTCCTTTACAAATCCACTTTCCATCAAAAAGTTTGCCACAGCCATAAAGTGGCTACATTAGACCTGCAATTTTGAAACCGCCTGTAAAACTACTGACAATTTTTCAGTCACTTACTACTCTAAAGGTATTGGGAAAGGTAGTTAAGTGGATATTTCTGTAAAATATTTCCTATTACACCGCATTATCCACGCATTTACCTCATGGATTTGAATGGCTGTACTGTTATCTTTTACTTATCTAAAATAAATCTTGAAGTTCTATTTCTATTAGCCACTAAATTTTACAAGCAGAAATTTAACGAGCTGGGCAGGTGGTTTATTTTCAATTCACTAATATTCTTTTCTAAAATTGAAGTACTGCTACACCGGGTTAACCAGGCCTGCATTCATGTTCCCGTGCATTTATCAATAGCTCAGGTTACAATTAGCACAACCCACTTATTAAAATCTAAAATAAATAAATGGTTTGATGTCCAACAAACTAAATTGATATATAATTACGCCAAAAATAACTACCGCCAGTATTTTAACGATTATATTGGCTTTAACAAGTTTCCATTTCAACAACCTTTCGAGCTCCGAGGGCAACCAATGAATCATATACCCCAGAAACAGGATGAGCAGAACGCCCGAATAAGAATTGAAAAGCTTGGCCATATCGTATATAGAAAAGGCAGATAACAAACGTATAAAAAACAATTGCAGTGTTTCCACGTCGGGGGAGCGAAACACTATCCAGGTGCCCACAATAAAATGAAAGGTGAACAGAAAGCCAATAAACCCGGGTATTTTAAACCTGGTATTTTTTATACCCGCGAAAATTAATTTCTCAAATAACAGGGCCAGTCCGTGCAGTGCACCCCATATTACAAAAAGCCATCCGGCGCCGTGCCATAATCCGCCCAGTAGCATAGTAATCATCAAATTAATACCCGTACGCACCAACCCTCTCCTGTTCCCGCCCAGAGGTATATAAAGGTAATCGCGCAACCACGATGAAAGAGAGATGTGCCATCGTCGCCAAAAATCGGTCACCGAAGTAGCAACATAAGGCAGATTAAAATTATCGGGCAGTTTAAATCCTAATATCAAAGCTACACCGATGGCAATATCGGTATAACCCGAAAAATCACAATAAATTTGCATGGTATATGCATAGGCTGCCATCAGCAGTTCTACGCCACTGTACATCATGGGTGCGTCAAAAACCCTATCCACAAGATTTACAGACAGATAATCGGATATCACCATTTTTTTAAACAGGCCTCCCATAATAAGCCAAACCGCCAGCCAAAATCGTTTTTCGGACAACACATATTTTTTATGCAGCTGAGGAATAAATTCCCAGGCTCTTACAATTGGCCCTGCCACAAGTTGTGGGAAAAACGAAACGTAAAACCCAAAGTCGAGAATGTTTTTTACCGGTTCAATCCTTTTCCGATATACATCCACGGAATAACTGATGGTTTGAAAAGTAAAAAACGAAATTCCCACCGGCAAAAGGATATGCTCTACATCTAAATTTGCATTAAACAAAGCATTGGTAAACACCGAAAAATAGTTAGCCACATGCAACTGTATTCCCGTAGTTTGCTGTAGGAGGTCGGCAATGAAATAGCTGTATTTAAAGTAGGCCAGCAGCCCAAGGTTTACAAATAAACTAAGCGTAAGTAATAATTTGCGTAGTCCTTGTTTGCTGGCTGTTCCCATACCTATGCCAATGGAATAATCAACCAAAGTTGAAAACAGCAGTAAAAAAAAGTAATATCCACCCGCTTTGTAATAAAAAAATATACTGGCAACAAATAAAAAAGCGTTGCGCAACACGCTGCGCTTATATAGCAAAGCGTTTCCGAAAAGCACAATGCCATAAAACAGCCAAAATAAGTAATGTGTAAAAACAAAACTGGCGTTTGGGTTATGTCGTAATAAGCTTAGCAGAAGTTCCAATAGCAGCGATTAAATAGATTTGAAGATAAAAATAAAATAATATCTTTTAAAACTAACGATTCTATTTGTGGAGATACGGAAAAGAAATACCCAAATAATAAACAGGTAATATTTAATGTTTTAAATCGCAAATACCTTAGGCTAATCCTGCTATAATACCGGGCGCTATATAAGAAGGGCAGCGCAGAAAGGTAAAAATACATTTAATCTTGACCATTCGTAAAACAACCGGATCTTTAAGTAACGATTCAGTACTGTTATTATGCCTCATTTCACTGTTATGGCTGCGCTCCCCCACCCCTTTCATACTCATTCATAATGGCGCTATATAACCAATCGGCCACTTTTTTGCCACCGGGTTTATTAAAATGCGTATAGTCACTCATGGCCAGTCTGGGATTTCCATTAACCCATTCAATCATGGAACCCTGTCCGCCCATGGCTTCGAATAAATCAAAAAAAGCAAAACCCGCTTTTACTGCTGCTGCTTTTTGCGCCTCTTTAATTTTATAAATATGAGTGTAAGCCTCTGCACGACCATCAGTAAGCTTGCCCACATCGCCCACGCCAACCACCACAACGGGCACTCCAGGCATAGTCTGTTTAAGAATTTGCAGTTGTCGGTAGAAAGTGAGACGGTAAAAAGTATAATTTTCAGTTACAGTAGGAACCATATTGGTACCGTATTGCAATATTACCATACCAATATTCATATGCCCGGCCATTTGCTTATATAAAAGTGTATCCGTTTTATCCAGCCGGGGTGATGATTGGCCGCGCATGGCTATATTGTCCACCGCAATGCCAGTCAGGCTGTCTAAACTCATGCCCAAAAACAATGGACTAATCTCCGACTCAAAAAAGAGGGAAAATTTTTTTGGTGCACTTTGAAAAGTCCAGTTAATCTCCGTGATATTTTCGTCTGTCTTTAGCGAATCGGAGCTAATCAGTTCATTGCCCCAATAGGCCTTGATGGTGAACGGGTGGACAATATTTTTTAAGAATAACCTCGACTTGTAATAATGGGATGCACCCGGTTGTGCCATGGACGAACGTGTAACGTGTACCGATGACTCCCCCACCGAGTCGATAAGAGAAACCTTGCCCATAATGCCGTATTGATTGTCCTTTATCATTCTTGGGTACTTGTACACCACATGCTCGCTCCATAAACCATCGTTACGTATCCATACAGATGGGAACTGTTTAAGCGGATCGTACAACGGAACAAGCCCCGGTCCTGAGCCTTTAAAATTCGTTTGGAAACTCTGACGCAAATAACGCGATATGCGGTCGCCCTCTATTTGCGAATCGCCCATGTGCAAAATGCGTATCACTTTTCCGGAATCGTCGGCCGTTTCAATTTTACGGTAAAAGGCCTGTAATAACTGTTTAAATGCCTGCGGATATATCAGACGTAATTCGGGAGCCACACTATCCCGGACAATTGTATCCACAATTAATTGGCTTATGGTGGTGAGGGTGTCGGTGGTAATTGAATCAAATGGTTGAAGTATATTGGCCCCGGAGTCATCCAATTCATTGATTGTTAGCATTGCTGTATCCGACGCCGGAACAGGCAAGGGCATTTCTTCATGTGTGAATATTTTACTCAGAGAAAGCCATCGTAGTTTATATTCCGAGGATCCTAACTTTACACCATCCGCAGGTATAAAATAACTGAGCACCCCAAACATCATTAAAACAATAAGATAGTATAAAAATATTTTGGGGGGTTTTAACATGCTGCCGACCGAGTTAGAGAAACATGTTGTAAATGTAAAAAAATATTAGTGAAACGCAGCAGATGCTAGAGCGCTAAATTAAGCCTTAATTACCTGAAGAGCAAGTATAATAAGCACCCGCTAATGCCCCTCATAAAAATACGATATTAGTGTGTGGCTCTTTTAAAAATGGCCAATACAAGGCTTTATACCGGAAAAACATAACGCAAGCTCTGCTCTGCTATGCAATTTCCTATTTAGTTGTAATTTGTAACTTTACAGGCTCATAATTCCGCATTAGGGCATCTTATACATATAGGCGTTAATGTTCATGCCCGCCCCCACGGAGGTCATCATTACGTAGTCACCACTTTGCAGGCTTTGTCCTTTTAATTTACCACGTACAATCAGATCGAATAAGGTGGGCACCGTGGCCACGGAGCTGTTGCCTAAAGTTTTAATGGTCATGGGCATTATATCATAATCTACCTCTTTTTGGTTATACAAGCGATACAAGCGCTTTAGTATACCTTCGTCCATTTTGGCATTGGCCTGATGGATAAGCACTTTACTAACATCACCAAGACTCAGGTTATTGGCGTCCAAACACTCTTTGGCTACCATGGGCACGTACGTGAGGGCGTAGTTGTACAACCTTCGGCCATGCATTTTAAGGTACATGTGGTCGTCCTTAAGGGTGCTATTGTATGAATTCCCCATTTGAAGCAGGTCCATATGATCTTCAGTATCGGTACGTGCCGCATGTTTTAAAATACCCACGGGGGTATCACTCTCTACCGCCTGTAGTAATGCAGCACCGGCTCCATCTGCAAATAACATCGCATCCCTGTCGTGTTCGTCCATCATACGGCTAAGCGTGTCGGCTCCAATAACCAGAGCACTTTTAGCATCACCGGACTCAATATAATATTTGGCCTGTACCATGGCTTGTGTCCACCCGGGGCAACCAAAAGTAATATCGTAAGCAACCGTTTTGGGGTTTTTGATTTTAAGTTTTTGCTTTACCCGGGAGGCCAGGGTAGGTAGTGTATCCGGAAAATGACTACCATGTTTGATGTCGCCCAGGTTATGAGCAACTATAATATAATCCAGCTTTTCTCTGTCGAAGTTAGCGGCATCGAGTGCATTTTCGGCAGCAAAAGTAGCTATGTCGGAAGTTACGTATTTATCTTCGGCAAATCTTCTTTCCGTGATATCTGTAATTTGCTCAAATTTACTGACAATTTCTTCTCCGGGTGTTTCTATAGGGGTACCGTCATCATTTAAAAACTGCCTGTTTGCAAAATCAATGTTTTTTATTACCACGGGTGGTATATACGACCCTGTACCAGTAGCAACCGCATAAATCTTCATCTTCTTTTCTGGTTTTTTCTCATTAAATCAATACTAAACACACACCGATGGAATGCTTAGCTTAAAAATTTTAATTCAAATTTTTTGCCATCCCATACTCCGTACGAACGATGGTTTACCCAATCGCCCAAATATATAAAATGGCTGTTTTCTTTAAATTTCGTATTAAGTGCTATGTGTCGGTGCCCAAAAACAAAATAATCGAAATGCTCCTTTTCCAGTATATCTCTGGCATGAAGCATTAGCCATTCTTTTTCTTCGCCTAAAAATTTTGCTTCATCTGAATTTTCGTTTTTCAGCCTGCTTTGTTTAGACCATTTACGCGCAAAACCAACTCCAAAATTTGGGTGCAGGCGAGCAAACATCCATTGCAATATTTTATTGGTAAATATTTTCTTTAAAAAGTTATAGTTCTTATCATAGGGTCCTAAACCGTCGCCATGTGCCAAATAAAATCGTTTGCCATTGAGTTTTGTTTTTAAGGGTTGGTGATGCACTATCATACCCGTTTCTTTTGGCAGATAATCAAACACCCATACATCGTGGTTACCGGTAAAAAAATGAACGGGAATACCACTGTCTGTAAACTCACAAATTTTACCCAAAAATCGGCTGTATCCGCGTGGAACTACATGTTTATATTCAAACCAAAAATCAAAGATATCTCCCAACAAGTATAATTCGGCTACATCGGTTTTAATGGAGTCCAGCCAATCAACAAATATCTTTTCGTGTTTTCTTCCATCTTTAATTGATGGCGCTCCGAGATGCACGTCCGAGGCAAAATAAATCTTCTTCCCTTTTTCCAAACTTTTTTTATCTAAAACACCACACAAAGCTATTAGTTGAGCAGGTCGTTCAATTTTTCATCCAGCACCCTGCCGAATAAATTTTTTCCTATAATTTCACCCTCGCGGCTAATAAGATAATTGCCAGGCAGTTGTTGCACATTATATAAGCGTGCAGGATAAGAGTTAGTGTATTGCAGGTCGCTCACATTAATCCAAGGAAGTTGGTCCTTTTTAATGGCATCTTCCCATAGCAGCTTGCTTTTATCCAGCGATACCTGATATATCTCGAAACCTTTTGAATTGTACTTTTTATAGATGCTTAGGAGGCGTTTATTCTCTTGCACCGATTTAGCATCCCACGACGCCCAAAACGAAAGCAGCACCAATTTACCCTTAAGCGATGAGAGTTTTACTTTTTCACCTTGCAGGTTTTCCTCTTCAATTTCGGGAATGGAGCTCACCCCTTTGGCTTCGGACAACATTTTATCCGACAAAAGTTGTGATCGCTGCTCTCTTTTAACACTAAGCACAAAGTTTTTAAGTTGCTCCACACGCTCCGCTTCGGGATAAATTAAATTTAAGCTGGTTGCTACCGTGGCATACATATTCAAGTCCTTTTTATTGTTAGGGTCGAGAATGAGTGTACCATCGTCGAAACGCTGAAAAATAGCATAGTAACTGGCAAAAGAACGTGGATTGTTCATCACAAAATCGTAAATAAAATCCTTTTGTTTATTTACCGTTTCCTGCAGTGATTGGCGTAACTTATCGCCATCTTCACTTTCGGATTGCGGCAGTGCATTGTACTTGGTAATCAGGCTGTCTATATCGTTTTTGGTAGATTGAAGCTTACTGTTTAGTGTTTTTACATAGGAGGAGCCCATAGAACCGGATACCGTGTAACTGGTTTCAAGGTTTTTTGCATCGGCCAACACCTCAATTTTTTCGGTCGAGTCGGCCAATAGGGTTATCAGGTTATTTTCCGATAATTTCAGCAACATAAAAGTAGGATGTTTCAATCGGGGAACTGAAAATTTGAAAGTACCCTTTTTTCCGAGTATAGCCGAATCCAGCGGAGTAACTCCATCTAAATTAAGATGTTGAAGATAAAGTGTTTTTCCTTCAGCTGATAAAATTTTGCCACTAACTTTTAACTGGTTTTTATTACCACAGCTTCCCATTGCAAATAGGATTGCCGCAAAAAGTACAGTCCTTAATATATTCATTTGTTGTTTGCTATTATACGTTTACTTTGCCTTAATTTTTGGCCTCAAAGATAATTTTATTTTTCGGAATAGGCCTTAGTTATATCATTATCGTATTGTTGAAACAACTTTTTTAGTTGTGGATTGTCACTTAACTGCTCTGCATTATTTAAAAAAAGTGTGCTATCTGACTGCAACGAAAACTGGGCAATGTTCCCTGCTTTTTGATTGAGCATAAAAAAGTCGATGACCGGTGAGTTCACTTCTTTTGCAATTGCGATGCTTTTATTTTTATAAAAAGTACAAAGGCTGTCCTTTAGGCTGTACATTTTCTCGTACAAACGCTTGTTGTATGGCTTTCCGGACATAGCGTCAAATTCGTGGCTTAGTTTTTCCATGGCAGCTTTAAATTCGGCGTTATTTCTTTCGAGTGCCCAGAGAGCCATCATAAATTTTGAGTTATTGCTGCGGCACGATGCGGAAACGTTATTGGCATCAATCTGTAAATTAATGTAATCGTCGGGCTTTAGAAATAAATTGACCCGGTCCGAATCATTTAAAGTGAGAAAATAAAACCCGGCCCCCTGAATGCTTCGCTGTGGCACCGAAAAAAAACCCTGAATATCCACTTCGATGGTGTCGAGAGCTACAGCAGGAGCTTCATCGCTGTATAAAAAAACATTCGTTTGACGGAAATTACTAATCAAACCTTCTATTAGCGGTATCTGTTGCTCTTGTTCCTGCGTGCACGAACCCATTAAAATAATGAGTGCCCCAATTAGTATGTGCTTTATTTTTTTCATTATTTATGCAAGTAATTAAAATCTCTCAATAAGTCTTCTAAAAAAGTTTTGGCCGATCCGTTAATCCGGGTGATACCAAGTTTTTGCTTTAAGGCATTCTGCGTTTTTAAGTGCAGGGGATGATATTCAATTAGGCCTCCACTATCGTTTTGGCCCTCCACAAATCGCAGCACTTCTTTAATGGTAGCGGCATCCTCATCCGAGAGCATATACGATTGCGGGTACACAGGGATGTAATCCGGCGGGACTTCTACATAACTTGTTTGTTCCAATAATATGGGGCGAGTTGCTTTTACCACGGTGGTATTGCTTAGCATATCGCCCAGACGCTGCGCCTTGTTGCTTACCAAAATTGCGATTACGGCTACCGTACCCCACATAATCCATATGTCTATAATGCGCAACAACCATCGAGTAAGACTTTTGCCCAGCGTTAGTTCCGCTCCGTCGAGAGGGGCTACTTTTATTTTTAACAGCATCTTACCAAAGGTTTGCCCATCTAAAAAAAATTCGGTGAGCAAAGTGTAAAAAGTGGCGGGCAATATAAAAATAACATGCCAGGGTGCAAAACCACCGGGGCGCACCAGCAACACAGCCCATAAAATATACCACGAACTCAGCACAAGCATATCAAAAGCAAATGCCAGAATACGGTCGCCAATACCGGCAATCTTATATTCTAACTCAATATTTTGGGTAGTGGAAATATGTACATATTCCATAGAAAAGTTTTACATTTTTCAAATGTAGCAAATTTAGATGTAATGATTATATTTGATTTTTAAGATGTTTTAAATAATCCTTGGTCGCACATAAAACAAGCCATGAAAGAAATCACTTTTATCAAGCGAAACAAGATGCGCTGGGAAAGCTTCGAGAAAGATTTAAAGGGGACTACTAAGATGCACCCGGACAACCTGGCCGACCAATTCATTCAACTGACCGACGATCTGGCCTTTGCCAGAACCTTCTATCCCCATTCCCATATCATCGCTTATCTTAATGCGCTAACGGTAAAAGCACACCGCGAGATTTATAAAAACAAAAAAGAAAAATCAAGTCGTTTTAAATCTTTTTGGCTTACAGAACTGCCCATAGAGCTGTATCATAGCCGTAAGAATTTCATTATTTCCCTGGTCATTTTTTTAATGGCCGGTTTGCTCGGTGCTGTTTCGGCGTTGAACGATGATGGTTTTGTGCGTTTGATAATGGGCGACAGCTATGTTAACACCACACTGGATAATATTGAAAGGGGCGATCCGATGGGAATATACGGCCATATGGGAGAAGTGGAAATGTTTTTTGCCATCACATTTAATAACATTCGGGTTTCTTTTATCGTTTTTGTTTTTGGCATGTTCACCTCACTCGGTGTAGGGTTTGTATTGGTCCGAAATGGAATTATGCTTGGTGCTTTTCAGGCATTTTTTTATCAGAAACAACTTTTATCCGTCTCCACACTCGCCATTTACATTCATGGGGCACTGGAGATCCCGGCCATTATAATTGCCGGTGGTGCCGGTATAATACTGGGCAATAGCTTAATGTTCCCTAAAACCCTGCCACGCATTACTTCGCTGCAAATAGGAGTAGGAAGGGGGATGAAAATTATGATGGGTTTAGTGCCTGTATTTTTGGTAGCCGGGTTCCTGGAGAGTTTTGTTACCCGTTTTTACAATACCATTCCGCTGGCCATTAATCTTTTTATTATATTAGGCTCTTTAGGTTTTATTGTGTGGTATTTTTTCATTTACCCCACAGTAGTACACAAGCAACGTAATTGTTCCGGAATACCCCGCAACGCAGAAGCAATCCGGGCATAAATAACAGTTCCGTTTCAAAATAATCACTCATCTTAAAAATTTTATGTAATGTACAAGCTCAAAATTATTTCTTCTACCGTTCGTCCTGGTCGTAAAGGCCCGATTGTAGCCAGGTGGATTACTGAATTAGCAAAGCAAAATAAAAACTTTAACGTTGAACTTATAGACCTTGGCGAGATTAACTTGCCCATGATGGACGAACCCAATCATCCGGTATTAAAAAAGTACCAACATGAACATACCAAACAGTGGAGTGCCAAAATAGAGGAAGCTGATGCTTTTATTTTTGTGACGGGCGAGTACGATTATAATTATCCGGCACCCTTACGAAACGCATTGGAATACCTCTTTTTAGAGTGGAATTATAAGGCAGCAGGCATTGTGAGCTATGGAGGTATTTCCGGGGGCACCAGAGCTGCAAACAGTTTAAAAGCAGACTTGTCCACCTTTAAAATAGTGCCTTTAACAGAAGCAGTAAATTTTCCGTTTTTTCAACAGAACATAAATGAGCAAAATGAATTAGAAGTTACGGATTCTTCGCACAGAGCTGCACAGGCTATGTTCAAAGAATTAATAAGATGGACAAAAGGCCTGAAAGGAATAAGAGAAGATAAAGGGTAGCGATATAGAAAAAGCCGGTAATTTAAAAGAAAAAGGCTATTGGGTGCAGGACTGTGCGGCAGCCACCCAAAATATACTTATTGCCGCTGAGAGTATGGGATTAGGTGCGGTATGGACTGCTTCATATCCTTATGATGACAGAACGAAAGCGGTGATAGAAAGGCTAAATCTGCCCGGGAACCACGTACCTTTGAACGTTATACCCATAGGGTATCCTACCGGCGAAGACCTACCCAAAAATAAATGGAAACCGGAGAATATTATTTGGCAATAAAGGCTAAACAGATCTGCCGGGTGTCAAATAAATGCATATAGCTGTTTAAAATTAACTTTATACTTGACTATAAATAAAAAAAGGCTTGCCAAGCTGAAGCTGACAAGCCTTTTTTGTAGCGATATATTACTAATATCTGTAATTCTCCGGTTTGTAGGGACCTTCTTGTGGAATACCCAGATAATTGGCTTGTTCCTTAGTGAGCGAAGTCAGTTTAACCCCTAATTTTTCAAGGTGCAGGCGGGCGACTTCTTCGTCAAGTTTTTTGGGTAAAACATATACCCCAACTTTGTAGTCTTTTTGCCACAGCTCCAATTGAGCTAATGTTTGGTTAGTAAAGGAGTTACTCATCACAAAACTAGGATGGCCGGTCGCATTGCCCAGATTAACTAATCTGCCACGCGATAATAAAATTATGGAGTGACCATCGGGGAATTCAAATACATCCACCTGTGGTTTAATATTCTTTTCGATAATACCCGGATACTGCTCCAGCTTTTCTACCTGTATCTCATTATCGAAGTGGCCAATATTGCAAACGATGGCTTGATCCTTCATCTTTTCCATGTGCTCTATGGTAATCACATCTTTATTACCGGTAGTGGTAACAAAGATATCGGTTTCGTGAAGCGCATCTTCCGTTGTGGTCACTTCATACCCTTCCATGGCAGCTTGTAAGGCACAAATAGGATCTATTTCGGTAACCAGCACTCTGGCACCAAAACCGCGCATACTTTGTGCACAACCTTTGCCTACATCTCCATAACCACATATCAACACTGTTTTTCCGGCTACCATTACATCGGTGCCCCGCTTGATACCATCGGCAAGGCTCTCGCGACAACCGTACAGATTATCGAATTTAGATTTGGTTACCGAGTCATTTACATTAATGGCGGGGAACAACAGCTCGCCTCTTTCCATCATCTGGTACAAGCGGTGCACACCGGTGGTGGTTTCTTCGCTCACGCCCTTGCAAGTTTCGGCAACTTGCGTCCATCGATTGGGGTTCTTTTTTAATTCAATTTTAATGCGCTCTATCAGCTCCCTATAGTCTTCGCCCTCACCACTGTAATCTTTGTCAAGTATAGCATTGTCCATCTCTGCCTGGCGCCCTAAGTGAATCATCATGGTAGCGTCGCCCCCATCGTCTACAATAAGATCCGGACCCTTACCTTCGCCAAAGTCCAATGCTCTTTCGGTGCACCACCAATACTCTTTCAGTGTTTCGCCCTTCCAGGCAAACACCGGAACGCCGGCCTTAGCAATAGCAGCTGCAGCGTGATCCTGTGTGCTGTAGATATTACAGCTACACCAGCGCACATCCGCCCCCAAACATACCAGCGTTTCAATTAATACGGCTGTTTGCACGGTCATGTGCAAGGAACCCATTATTTTGGCTCCTTTTAAAGGTTTTTCATTTCCGTATTTAGCACGCAGGGACATCAGACCCGGCATTTCCTTTTCGGCAATTTCAATTTCTTTTCGGCCAAAATCGGCTTCACTCATATCTTTCACTTTATACGGAAGTGTATCCGTTAACATCTCAGCCATATTTCTTTTTTTAAAAATTTAGTTATTCGGATTACAAAAGTAGTAAAAAAGCTTTATGCTCAAAAATTGGCCTTTACAACAGAGGGTACCTTAAGAATCAATCCAAACTTACATACCTGCATCTTTCCGCAATAAAATACTTATATTTGTGGCTCAAAACCATCCGATAGTTATTGAATTGAAACGGGGGTTGAGCGAGAACTTTTATTAAAAACCATATAATTTTATTGACATGCCTTCAATTAACACTTACAATTTTTCAGGAAAAAAAGCCATTATCCGAGTGGACTTTAATGTGCCTTTGAACGATAAATTTGAAATCACAGACGATACGCGCATCCGTGCCGCGCTGCCCACTATCCAAAAAGTTTTAAAAGACGGCGGAGCTGCAATTGTAATGTCGCATTTGGGGCGACCAAAAGACACGTACGACGAGAAGTTTTCGTTGAAGCATGTGGTGAATCATCTGTCCGAGCTATTGGGGGTTGATGTTAAAATGGCACCCGACAGTATTGGCGCCGAAGTAAAAGAAATGGCTGCCGGACTCAAAGCAGGTGAGGTACTGCTGTTAGAAAACCTAAGATTTCATGCCGAGGAGAAAAAAGGCGACGAGGGTTTTGCAAAACAATTGGCCGAACTGGCAGAGGTGTATGTTAACGATGCATTTGGAACAGCACACCGTGCACACGCCTCTACCGCTGTTATAGCTGAATATGTTGATGTTAAGATGGCCGGCTTTTTACTGGAAAAAGAGATTAAATTTTTAGGCGATACTGTAGCTAACCCCGAAAGACCGTTTGTGGCTATCGTGGGAGGAGCTAAGGTTTCGGGAAAGTTAGAGGTTCTAAAGTCCTTGATCGAAAAAGTAGATACCATTCTTATTGGTGGTGGTATGGCCTACACCTTCCTTAAGGCGCAAGGCCACGCCATTGGGGGTTCCTTGGTTGAGGATGATTTAGTGGATACTGCAAAACAAATTTTGAAAGATGCTAAATCCAAAGGGGTTAAATTTATGTTGCCCTTAGACAACCTGGCTGCTGATAAATTTGATAATGAGGCAGATATTCAGGTGGTAGGCATTGAGATTCCGGAAGGAAGAATGGCGCTTGACGTAGGACCTAAAACCGTTGAAGCCTATGCTGCCGAAATAGCCACAGCTAAAACTGTGATTTGGAATGGCCCAATGGGATGTTTTGAGATGCCTAACTTTGCCAAAGGTACTTTTGGCGTTTGCGAGGCTGTAGCCCAGTCCGATGCCATCTCTATTATTGGTGGGGGCGACTCGGTTGCCGCAGTTAACCAAAGTGGATTGGCCGATAAGATGAGCCATATCTCAACAGGTGGAGGTGCTTCTTTAGAATTCCTCGAAGGAAAAGAACTTCCCGGGGTTAAAGCAATTAGAGAATAATAAGTACTTTATTAAATCGACTAGGCCTGCAGGAAAATTTTCTGCAGGCTTTTTTTTATATACACAAATCTGAAGTGAGGAAACCAGGAGGTTCAGGCTATTGCCTATGCATCATTCCCTTTTTTATTGACTATCCAAATACGATCTCCCCCCTATAACACCTCCCTTACTAAGCTTTGCAAAAAATCGCGTGTATAGTAGTCGTCATCCACCACTTGGCCATTCCAGAGGATTACATCCAGGTCAATTTCGCGGGGGCCAAATTTGGGACGGGTACGATCGCGCCCCATACGATCCTCCAGGTTTTTGAGTGCGGTTTCCAGAGGTTTTAACTCCAGGGTGGTTTCCATCACTAAAACACCATTAAAAAAAACCGGCTGCTCAGTGATGCCTATGGGTTGTGTTTGCATCCATTGTGAAACTTTTACTACACTAAATTGCTCTTTTAACAGCTCAACAGCACGGTTCAAATTCGCCGGAGCATCAATGTTTGAACCCAATCCTATAATGGCTTTATTCATCTGTATTATTCTCGCCTTTATTGTTTATACATTTTAACCCTACAACAAAAGGGCTACAATGCTTTCCACACTTCCCCTTGTCCGTTGCATATGCATCTTATAGTTTATGCTTACCTGCGAAGCACCCTGTAATAACCAATTAAAAAACCAAAAATTATGTACTAAACCGACTCATCGAAACCCGTAGTTTCTCTGCCTATATTTTTTGATTTTGAACAGGTAAATGAAACACTCCGGGCAAAACGTAAGGCATGGGGTTTATCTACTTCAATATTCACTTTTTCCACCCGCTCCATCTCCAGAATCAAGTTGGCCACATCATTGGCAACCTTTTCTAAAAGGGCAAAGTGTGTACTTTCAACCATATGAACAATTTTTTTGCAAATAGTTCTATAGTCCAAAGCTTGCGAAGGATTATCACTCTCTTCCTCCCCTTCCGTTGAATAATAAATCGCTACATTTAGCAACAAGTCTTGCTTTTTGCCCAACTCATGTTTATTGAACCCTACTTGAGTTCTTAACAATAGGTCTTTAATACGAATGATTTCCATAATTATTTTAGATGAGCACCACTATCGCAAAAAATTATTTGCCCGGTGATGGATGGGTTATTCAATAGAAAACTAACAGTTTGGACTATATCATCTGTACCTACCTGTCGTTTTAAGGGTGTATTGGCAATCACCTTTTCCAAATGTTTCTGATCTTGATTTGGTGGTGGTAACACCGGTCCCGGTGCTATTCCATTCACTCTTATAGCCGGAGCCCATGCCAGTGCCGCCATTTTTGTAATCGCATCTAAGCTTTTTTTAGCAAGTAAGTAGGCCGCGTGGGTTTCTATATTTTTAATCACATTTGTATCCAGCATGTTTATTATACTTCCCTGCCCAAAGTGCTTTTTAAAAGTTTGCATCAAAAATAAGGGTGCTTCAAAATTAACCCCCATCTGCTCGGCCAAAAAATCCGGTGTAATATCAGTAATACTTCCGGGGGTGAATATGCTGGCATTATTTATCAGAGCCCTTAACTTCATATTTTTAACCGGAGTATTTTGGAACAAGTTTAGCACTTCCTTTGTGCTGGAGAGGTCACATTGCATGGTGGGGAATTCCTGCCGGGGATAAGCCTCCTTAAGCTGTGCTGCTAATTTAAGCGCATCTTTATCGCTGCTATTGTAATGAATAAGTACGCTCCATCCTTCTGCTGCCAGTTGTTGCGATATAACAGAACCAATTCTTTTAGCTGCTCCGGTAACCAATACATATTTTTCCATACCACAAAATACGCTAATTCCTTAAAAATACAAAAGGGTAACTTCCATAAGAAATCACCCTTTAATAATTTATTTCAAGTAGAATGTATAATTACCTACTATCCACTATATTCTACTTTTATTTATGCCGTCCGTCTATTTCGAACCATCTGCAACAGCCTTTCCGTCGTAGCCCCATTTTAAATAAATAGCACCCCAGGTAAATCCTGCACCAAACGCCGACAATACAATATTGTCACCTTTTTCGAGTTGATTTTCCCATTCCCACAAGCACAATGGAATTGTTGCCGATGTAGTATTACCGTAACGCTGTATGTTTATCATTACTTTTTCCTTCTCCAGCCCCATTCTGCGGGCAGTAGCATCGATAATTCTTAAGTTGGCCTGATGGGGAACTAACCATGAAATATCGTCTGAAGTAAGGTTATTCTTTTCCATTATCTCAGCCGACACATCGGCCATCTTGGAAACCGCATGTTTAAATACCGCAGGGCCATCCTGATATACACAATGCTCTTTGTTATCTACCGATTCGTGCGACGAGGGGTACTTGGATCCTCCGGCTTTCATGAAAAGATGATGACGTCCGGCGCCATCACTTCGCAGTATTGTATCCATCACCCCCACTTCTTCTTCTGACGGTTCTATCATAACAGCCGCTGAAGCATCGCCAAACAAAACACAGGTTGTGCGATCGGTATAGTCCGTTATCGACGACATTTTTTCGGCGCCTACCACAACAACTTTTTTGTGTCCGGTTTTAACAAATTTAACCGCTGTATCCAGTGCATATAAAAATCCTGAACAAGCTGCGTTGATATCGAAACTTTGAATATTACGAATACCTACCTTGTCGCAAATAATGGCCGAAGTTCCGGGAAAGATATGATCGGGTGTTACGGTAGCGCAAATTAACAAGTCCACCTCTTCCGGTTTAGTACCTGTTTTTTGCAGCAGTTGTTTTACCGCTTCGGCACCCATTTCGGAAGCACCTTTCGCCTCACCCTTTAAGATGCGTCGTTCTTTAATACCTACTCGCGACATAATCCACTCGTCGGAGGTGTCCACGATGGTACTCAACTCTTCGTTGGTTAAAACATACTCTGGAACGTACGCACCTACGCCGGTGATAACTGCATTAATATTTTTCATGTGTTTTTTTTGTTTTGCCTGCACGCTCAAAATGAGCCGACAAAGGATATAAACTAGCCCGAGCTTGGTTTGCTCCGGCGTTTTTCAGAAACTAACTTATAATGGTTAGAAAATGCCGACGTTTTTACTCTATGGTATTGCTATGCCATAAAGCAAAATTTGCCTCGCAAAGCGAAGCAAATTTAAAAAGTACTTTTAAAAATAAAAAGTTATGCCGTAATTTCTTTTTCAACAGCTAATTTTCCTCTATAATAACCACACTCACCACAAACGGTGTGCATTTTTACAGTAGAACCACAGTTGGAGCATACTCCCAATGCAGGCACGCTAGCTTTATCGTGCGTCCTTCTTTTGTCTCTTCTTGTTTTCGAAATCTTTCTCTTAGGATGTGCCATTTTATTAACTCTTTACTTATTATTATTATATTTTAATTTTTTCAAGGCATCCCATCTGGGATCAGTTATTTCCTCTTCCTTGCTATCATTATGGTGATATTCTCCCGAAAATTCCTCAAGCCTGGCTTTCATCTCGGGGTCGCAGCTCTTATAATCTTCATGGACAGATCGCAAAGGCATACTCACCACAATATATTCATAAATCAAATGCGCAATGTTAATTTTGCTTTCGTCCTGTGGAAGAACGATAACCTCCTCATTGGATTCATCATACTCAATCCCAAACTTTACATACACAGCACCTTGATAGCTAACCGGTACAGTAAGAGCACCAAGACAGTTGTCACATATACCTTTAACGCTACCATGTATATTAAAATCCAGCTGGAGCATTTGTGTTTTTTTATCCAACTCCACTTCTATCTCAAAATCACCGTCCGCAATAATCGACTCCTCTACAGCCTTAAAAAACAACTGCCCTATACTAAAGTGAAAGTGATGTTTGCCGTCCTTTAAGCTCTTAAAGTTTATATTGTACTCTTGTAGCTGATACATTTCACTGTGAATAAAAACTTTGCAAAAGTATAAAAATATACCCGATTACATAAACTTATCCCTAAATTTATTTCTAATTTTTGTTTTAGCTACTCAAAAACCCATTACCATATTGATTAATAATTAATTACACCCATCATAAGATTATTCGAAAAACGGTTTTCTTACCCGGTTCCGATTCTTTTACGATTATTTTTCCTTTGTGATATTCCTCCACAATGCGTTTGGTAAGCGTTAAGCCCAGTCCCCAACCACGTTGTTTGGTGGTGTAGCCCGGTTCAAACACGGTTTTAAAGTTTGATTTTACTATACCTTTACCATTGTCTGTAATATCAATGGTCACTTTATTGCCTGTTTTTATTGTAGATATAATAATCGTACCCTGACCTTTTATGGCATCAATAGCATTTTTAATAAGGTTCTCGAATACCCACTCCATCAATATTGCATTGACCTTCACATTAGTATCTTCGGTTAAATTTAACACATATTCCACCTTATCGCTGGTACGTAATTTCAGGTATCGGATACTTTGCTCTATAATATTGTTTATGCTGATGTGTTTTAGTATCGGTGTGCTGCCAATTTTAGAAAAACGATCGGCAATATTCTGTAAACGCTGTATATCCTTTTTCACCTCATCAATCCCCTCCGTTTGTGGGTTACGCAAGGCCAGCAATTCAATCCATCCATATAACGAGGAAATGGGGGTACCCAACTGGTGGGCCGTTTCCTTGGCCATACCAACCCACACCTGGTTTTGCTCTGTTTTACGGGCGTTACTGAAGCCTACATACGCAATAAACACAAAAATTGAAACAATAAGCAGTTGTAAAATAGGAAACCATTGTAGCTTGGTGAGCAAGGTGGAGGTCCGGTAATACAGGTACTGCTTTTCTCCATCACCCAAATCTATGACTATGTTTTTTCCTGTGCTTTTCATCTGATGCAGTTGCTGCTGCAAATACCTGTTCGACTCCCTAACCGAAGCTTTTAGATTGCGATGCTGCAAAATGGAATCGTTTTGATCCACAATAATAACGGGAACGGTAGTGTTGTTTTTAAGCACTTCGAGGGTTAAACCTATGGTACCATCGTTAGTTCCCGGTTCCACCAGTTGACGTGTGGCCTCAGCCCAAAGTTCTACTTTTTTCTTTTCTTCAAGTTTTAATTCGCTTACTAAATGGTTGGTATAAAGTGAAGATATTGAACCGATCACAATGGCGCCAAGCAACATCCAGAGTTTAAATCGTTTTTTGTGTTGGTAGTGTTTCATATATAATTTTGGATGTGCCAGCCTTTTTTAGCGGTGCTTCTCCGTACTTGTATCGTAAATATTTAAATAACTGTTGTATCGGGTTGTAGCAATCGCGCCTTCTTCTACCGCTTTTTTTACCGCACAACCGGGCTCGTGTATGTGTGTGCAGTTGTCAAACTGACATTGGTGTGAGTGCTCAAATATTTCCTTGAAAAAATGGTGCAACTCTTCCTTTTCAATATCTATCAAACCAAAGCCCCTAATTCCAGGAGTATCGATTATGGCACCGCCAAAATTAAGATCATGCATCTCGGCAAAAGTGGTAGTATGTTTTCCGCTTTGGTGAACGTCGGAAATCTCGGCTACCTTTAAATTTAACCCGGGCTGTATGCGGTTTATTAGTGTCGATTTTCCCACCCCCGAGTGGCCGGCAATAACGCTAACCTTATCCTTTAAAAGCTCTACGACTATACCCAAATCGTCCTGCATTTTAGCCGATATAGCAAAGGTAGGATATCCAATTTCCTCGTAAATACCCCTTAAGTTTTCTACCATATTTTTATGCGCACTATCGTAACGATCCATTTTGTTAAAAATTATTTTAACCGGAATACGGTAGGCCTCAGCCGATGCCAAAAAGCGGTCGATAAAAACAGTAGTGGTAATAGGATAATTGATGGTTACCAGTAGCAAGGCCTGGTCGATATTGGCCGCGATAATGTGCGATTGCTTAGATAAATTGGTGGCTTTACGGATAATGTAATTTTTTCGTTGCTCAATTTTTGATATCACCCCCATGTCGCTATCCTCTTCCATGGTAAAACTTACGTGATCGCCAACAGCAATGGGATTGGTACTTTTAATACCGTCCATCCTGAATTTTCCCTTGATAGAACAGCTTACAAGATTCCCCTCGTTCGACTTAACCAAATATCTACTTCCGGTAGATTTAAAAACAATGCCCTTTTTCAAAATGCTAAAGCTTTAAAGTAATGTATGATACAAAAATACCAATTCGTTTATAAAAATGCTTATTTTTGATGTCCATTATCGTACTATCATTCGTTTTTATAAAACAAGCAACGTATAACCTTATTATTTAACCAAAGACACCTTAAGGATACTGTTGTTTTTAAACCACCATTAAAATTGAAAACGTCGGGATTAAATGCGCTTACAATAGTTTTGATGCTTTGTTTTCAGCTAAGCACTTATGCCCAGCCGGCTATAGAAATGTCGGGGTATATCACAGAAATGCCTTCGTATAGATGGCAAAAAACAGCAGACAAGGGCGTATGGGACAACCTTATTCACAATCGCATAAACCTAAAGTACAATCCTAAATCAAATTTAAATTTTACCATAGCGCTTCGTAACCGGTTTTTTTTAGGAGAAACGGTTCGGAATAATCCACTGTACAAATATTATATGGATAACGACCAAGGTTGGGTGGATATGAGCTTTAACTGGGGCACCGGAAAAGCATATGTGGTAAATACCATAGCAGACAGGCTTTTTGTAGAACATATCTGGGGTAACATTAAAATAAAGGCGGGGCGGCAGCGGGTAGTATGGGGACAAAGCCGCGTGTGGAACGCAAATGATTTATTTAACCCCTATTCGTTTTACGATTTTGACTATCCGGAACGACCCGGCATGGACGGTTTGAGCCTTAAATATTTAAACACAGGCAACGCCAAGCTTGAGGCCGTTTTAAAAGTAGATGGAAACAAAGAGCTTACCTCCGCTTTGTTATATGGATTTTCTAAATCAAACTACTACTTTCAGTTCATTGCAGGCCAATTGAACCAGTCGTATTTTGTAATGGGCTCCGGATGGAAGATAAACTTTAAGCACAGCGATTTTTATGGCGAATTTTCCTACCTATCGTCTTTTGACCAGCCCAAACCCAATATTTACATGCTTTCAACAGGTAGTGCTTATACCATTAACCATTCAATAAAACTATCGGGCGAATATTTATATGCCAGCAATCTGAACTCATCTTTCTCCGGTTTCGACGATTTATCTTTTTCGCGTACATCTGTTCAAAAATTAAGCATAAGCAAGCACTCCTATAATTTGGCCTTGAGTTTACCAATCAATCCACAGTTTCATTTTACGTTCGACTACACAGGATTCGCCTATCCCGTGTTTAAAAACTATTACATCAGCCCTACAATTGAATATGCCCTAAAAGAAAGTTTGCACCTATCGGGGATCCTTCAATTATTTTCAAATGGAAACACCCAACCCAATCAGATGATAGTATCCACTTTTATAAGATTAAAAAAAGTTTTTTAGGCTAGTTTTTTCGCATTTCTATTTACAAACTTTAAGGACAGCATTTTTCGCTCGCCTATAAAACCCTACGTAACAGCACCTTACAGCGCGTCACGTTTTCGTCACACCTTAATTACGGGCTGTCACGCATTTGTCACACCCCTGTCACGCATTTGTCACGTCAATTATTGCAATAACTTAAACGATGTGTTTAGTTTTGTTATCAAAGAAAATTAATTACACTTTAAATTTTTTGAATATGAACTACATTCGCATCGTTATCCGGCTTTTTATTTTCTTAATTCTACTGGTTTCCGCCACGCTGATTTTAGAGTTTTTAATAACCAATGTTTACATCCTGTTGTTAGATTATTACTCCTTGCCTCAATCCGATTCTGACATCACCATTTTAGCATTCGCTATCAGCCTTGTATTCGTTGGTTTGTTGTCGTATGGCACCGGATACTGGCAATTACGAAAGGCTATAGAGTAAAAAGAGCCATAAAGTCATAGACTGGCCTACTATGTAACCCGAATCAACAAATGCACAAATTGTGTTATATGACAATGCAACTCCTAAATCTTTGTTAAATAATGCAAATGAAGGCCTTATAATAAAAATTACACGGATATCTACTATACATTTTAATACTTTTATCACTACATTAGCAAAACAAAAGCTACTTTGAAATTGCTTACCTTCAAAAGCAAAAACAAGTGAATAATAGTGTAATAAAAGTAAACGCATTACATAAGACCTACATCACCGGAGCCAACTCCCTTCATGTACTTAAGGGTATTGATATGGATATCAAAAAAGGCGAAATGGTTTCTATCATGGGTTCGTCCGGCTCAGGAAAATCTACTTTATTAAATATCCTGGGCATTCTGGATAACTACGACCAAGGGGAGTTTTATCTGAACAACATACGCATCCAAAGAATGAACGAGAAAAAAGCGGCCGGGTTCAGAAACAAATACATCGGTTTCGTTTTTCAATCGTTCAATCTTATCTCGTTTAAAAACGCCATGGAAAATGTAGCTCTACCACTGTACTACCAAGGCGTAAGTCGCAAAAAAAGAAATGCGATAGCACTTGAATACCTCGATCGCCTTGGTCTTAAAGAGTGGAGCGAGCATTTACCCAGCCAATTATCGGGCGGTCAAAAACAACGGATAGCCATAGCACGATCGCTGATTTCAAAGCCCAAGGTTATTTTGGCTGATGAGCCTACCGGGGCGCTCGATTCAAAAACTTCAGCTGAAGTAATGGATATACTGCAGGAGGTAAACAAAACGGGCATTACCGTAATTATCGTAACCCACGAAACGGATATTGCGCAACGGACTCAGCGCATTATTCGTTTAAAAGATGGCTTGATAGAAGTCAACCGCAGCAACGGCCATGGTATTGAGTGAGAGATGCGTGATACGTGCTGATTGATAAGTGACGGGTAGCTGTTCCAAAGTATTCGGAACAGTTAAACCTCCACCTCAATCCTATTTATTGATGAGCAACAAAACAAAGCCTAAGCGCCTTGTCCGGCTACTGACGGATAAATAAAACTTTAAACCTAAGTAAAACCACGTCATGCTCGATTATATACAGGAGATATTATCCACCTTGCGACAAAATAAGCTAAGAGCCACAATGACCGGTTTTAGTGTGGCATGGGGAATTTTTATGCTTATTCTGCTGTTAGGATCCGGCAAGGGCTTGCAAAATGGCATGGAAAAAAATTTTAGCAGCTCCTCAAAAAACGCGCTTTGGATATGGAGCCGCCGCACTCAAGTGGCTTTTGATGGATTAAAAGCCGGACGACGGATACAGTTTACCGATCAGGATGTGCTTGAGTTAAAAAGAAGCTTAGGCAATGATTTCGACTATATTTCCGGACGGTTCTATCTTCGGGGAGAAGCCAGGCTAACCTATAAAAACGAGTTTGGCACCTATCGAATGGAAGGCATAATGCCCGAGTTCAATAAAATTCAAATCATAAACCAAACCCAGGGGCGCTTTATAAACCAACTGGATATTGACGACTTTAGGAAAACCATTGTACTATCCGAGCCCATTAAAAAAGCACTATTTAAAAACGAGGAGGAATTCATTGGTAAATATATTCGGGTTAATAATGTTCCCTTTATGGTTGTGGGTACCTTCACCGACCCCGAAGACGCAGAAAGAAAACGAGCTTACCTGCCCCTTAGCACAGCGCAACGTGTATTCAACGGCAACAACCGCCTGGGCGAGATGGCCATTGCCACCAATGCGGTTACCGTTGCCGAGAACAAAAGAATAGAAGAAGAAGTGCGCTTGCTGCTTGCCAAAAGGCATCGCGTATCGCCCGAGGATAAGCAGGCCTTGGGCATATGGAACACACTGGAGCATTTTAAGCAGGCACAGGGCGTTTTTGCCGGCATCCGTATTTTTATATGGTTTATTGGTATTATGACCATCATAGCCGGCATTGTTGGGGTGAGCAATATCATGATTATTTTAGTGAAAGAACGCACTAAGGAAATAGGCGTGCGCAAGGCCATTGGAGCAACACCACTTTCCATTATTCGACTGGTGCTTAGCGAGTCCGTATTTATTACCGCTTCGGCCGGATTTTTTGGACTGGTAGCAGGCATGGGCGTATTGTCGATTGCTTCTGCGCAACTTCAACAGGCAGGCAGCGAGGTGCAAAGGGCGTTTTGGAATCCTTCGGCCGATATAAACGTAGCACTTTGGGCGCTTTGCATTTTGGTGATTTCCGGATTGGTGGCCGGTTATATCCCGGCGCGCAAAGCGGCTCGTATTCGGCCAATAAAAGCGTTGCACAACGAATAAGCAATCCCTAACAGCTGGTAAAAACCGCTTAGGTGTGTTAAAAGCCGGTTAAGTTTTTTTAAAACCTTAAATCAAATGTTCGACAGAGACAGATGGCAGGAGATACTAAATGCCGTAAAGAAAAACAAATTGCGCAGTGCACTCACCGCTTTCGGTGTGTTTTGGGCCATTTTTATGTTGGTAGTGATGATGGGCTCGGGCAACGGACTTAAAAACGGCATTACCGCCGGCGTTAAAGATTTTGCCACCAACAGTGGTTTTATGTGGGCCGAAACAACCACCAAGGCACACCAAGGCTTTAAGCGCGGCCGCAACTGGAACATCAACAACCGCGACATAGAGGCCATTAAAGATCAGGTAACCGAGCTTGATGTTATCTCGCCCAGACTAAACGGTTGGAACTTGCGAAGTGGCGAAAATATCGTCAGAGGAAAACGCTCCGGAGCCTTTAATGTAATGGGTGATTATCCGGCCTACCGAAAAATTGATCCTTGTACCATGGTCTGGGGAAGATATATTAACGACGAAGACATCAAATTGAAACGCAAGGTTTGCATCCTTGGCGAAAACGTATATGAAGTGATGTTTGATAAAGAAGAGGATCCTGTAGGGCAATACATCAGGGTGAACGGAGTGTATTTTATGGTGGTAGGCGTATTCCGTTCCAATAATCCTAACATAAACATTGGCAGCAATAAAAAGGAAACCGTTTACATGCCTTTCACGGCAATGCAACAAACATACAATTATGGCGATCAGGTTCATTTTTTTGGTCTGACGGCAAAAAAAGGTGTTAAGGTAAAAGCGGTAATTGACAAAATTCGGCCCATCCTTCAAAAAAACCATAAACTGGCCCCTGACGACGAAGAGGCCATCGGCAAAGTGGATATAGAGAACGAAATAAAAACCATGTTTTATACATTTTTAGGTATCGATATTTTAATATGGGTGGTGGGCCTGGGCACGCTAATAGCCGGTGCCATTGGGGTGAGCAACATTATGCTGATCATTGTGAAGGAGCGGACAAAAGAAATTGGGATACAGCGAGCCATAGGCGCACCTCCCCGAATTATTGTGGGGCAAATACTTAGCGAATCGGTTTTTCTGACAACCATAGCCGGCTTTATCGGGCTTGCTGTTGGCACTTTTGTATTGCACATGGTAGATATGGCTGTAGACGCATCACGACTAACGGCTTCTCCCGATGAAGAGTCCTTTTTTTTAAATCCTGAAATAGGATTGCCTATAGCTCTGGCAGCATTAGGAACCTTGATATTGGTGGGTTTTATTGCCGGATTAATACCTGCCATAAAAGCCATACGTATAAAACCAATTGAAGCATTACGTCATGAGTAGAGAAAATAAAACCAGCTATAAAATTGATTTATCAGACCTATAAGCAGATTAACTGTACGTAATTATCAAATCTTTAAGCTTATGAAAAAAATAATTAGAATCGCATTGGTGCTTGTTTTAATAACACTTTTTACCTGGGTGGTGTATTACCTTTATACACAATCTAAAAAAGACCCGGTGGTATATGAAACAGAGATGTTAGAAATATCCGACATCGTAAAAAAAACCGTGGCCACCGGCTCTGTGGTACCGCGACAGGAGATAGAGATAAAACCGCAAGAATCGGGTATCATAACCGAAATATATGTGGAGCCCGGCGATGAGCTGAAGAAAGGTGACCTGCTGGCCAAAATACAGATTATACCCGAAATGGTGCAGGTAAACAATGCCGAAAGCCAGCTGAACAAAGCCAGGATACTATTCAAAAATGCCGAGATAGAATATCAACGCAAAAAAGAGCTTTTTGATAATGGAGTGATAGCCGAATCGGAGTATCTGGACGAACTGATGCGTTACGAAAACGCCAAAGTGGATTTGAATACCGCCGACAACAACCTGCAACTGATAAAGGAAGGTGTAACGCACAAGATGGGGGCGCAAACCAATACCATTATTAAAGCAACCATCGATGGCATGGTGCTCGACGTGCCCGTTGAAGTGGGCAACTCCGTTATTAAAAGTAACACTTTTAACGACGGTACCACGGTAGCTATCCTGGCCGATATGGGCAAGATGATTTTCCAGGGCAAAGTTGATGAAACCGAAGTGGGTAAGATACGCGAAGGCATGGATCTGGAGCTCTCTATAGGTGCCATTGAGGAGGAAAAATACAAAGCTACACTCGAGTTTATTGCCCCCAAAGGTGTGGAGGAAAACGGAGCCATACAGTTTGAAATAAAAGCAGCAGTATCCTTAAACAAAGGCCAGTTTATACGCTCCGGATACAGCGCCACAGCCGACATTGTATTGGATCGTCGCGACAGTGTTTACGTGATCAAGGAAAAACTCATCACCTTTAGTAACGATTCGGCATTTGTAGAAGTGGAAGTGGGCGAACAGGAATTCGAAAAAAAGCAGATAATAACCGGTCTTTCCGATGGCATTAAGATAGAAGTCAAGTCTGGAATTACAAAGAATGACAAAATTAAGGTTCCAAAATCGTAATTTTTACTTACCTTTTTTCGCGAAAACAAACAATCCTAAGTATCCATAAAATGACGAACAAAACAATTCTCCTTCTCGCTTTAGTAGTATGTATAAAAATAGGCAACATAAATGCCCAGGAAGCTTGGACTTTGGAACGGTGTATTAACTATGCCTTCGAAAACAATATTACTATAAAGCGACAAAACCTCAGTACCGATTTACAAAAAAATGAGTTGTCACAAAGCAAACTCAATCGCCTGCCCAATTTAAACAGCCAGTCGACTTATGGCCATAGTTACGGTTACACCTGGATACAGGAAGCAGGGCAAAACGTGGATGTGAACACCCGTTCGTTTAGTTTAGGTATTGGGTCGTCGGTGGATGTTTTTGATGGCCTAAGCGTTACCAATACCATCAAACGCAACCGACTCGATTTGATGGCTTCGCTGGCCTTGGAAGAAGAGATACGAAATGATATCGCACTGCAAATTACCAGCCAGTACCTTCAGATTTTGTTCGATAAAGAATTATTGCTGGTAGCTCAGGAGCAATACGAAGTAACCAGTCAGCAGGTGAGACGCACCCAGCAGTTGGTAGAGGCAGGCAGCCTGGCCAAGGGCAGCCAGCTCGAAATTAAATCGCAGGCAGCAAAGGAGGCGCTCAACGTAACACAGCAAGAAAACAATTTAAACCTATCGCTTTTAAACCTGGCACAATTGCTGGATCTGGAAGATGTGGCCAACTTTGATGTGGTGTCGCCCATCATACCGGAAATAGCGCATATGAAAGTAGAAAACCCTGTTGATGTATATTCAACAGCACTCACCCTGATGCCTCAAATAAAAGGGGCAGATTACCAGCTGGAGAGTTCAATTGCCGAAGTAAAAATTGCCCGGGGCGGGTATTATCCTAACCTAAGCCTTAACGCGCAGTGGGGTGCCAGAGCCAACTGGCTTATTGACGATCCTAATAACCTGAACCGCTCACTGTCAGACCAAATAAATTCCAACAAAAACTTCTTTGTTGGCGCCTCACTAAATATTCCCATATTTAATAAACTACAAACGCGCAGCAGGGTAAAAAATGCCCGTATAGCTGTGTTGGATGCACAATACCAGTTAAATCAGCAAAAACTGAACCTACGCAAAGAAATTCAGCAGGCTTATGCCGATGCACTGGGGGCGTATAATAAATATCTATCAAGTAGTCTGGCGGTGGAATCGTTTAAAGAATCTTTGCGCTATACCGAACAGAAATATAACGTGGGACTGGTAAACACAGTGGATTACAACGTAGCTAAAAACGATTATTTGCGCGCGCAATCGGATTTACTACAATCGAAATACGAATATATTCTGCGAAGTAAAATCCTCGATTTTTATAAAGGAATTGCTATTGTGCTTTAAAATTAAAACGATTAAAGTTTATCTTATTATCTTGCAATAAATTATCAATCGTTTTACTTCTGCACTAAAAATTCAGAATCATACAGCTTAAAACCTCACAATTTAACGAATGAAAAAAAATATTTTATATCCCCTAATCGCCCTGGCGATAATTATAATTGCACTTATCGCAGGTAAAAAACTAGGTTGGATAGGTGGCGAATTCCAACTAAAAGTCATGGTGGAGCAAGCAGAACCCAGAACGTTGACAGAACTCATTACTGCCAATGGAAAAATAAAACCGGAAGTAGAAGTAAAGGTATCCTCAGATGTATCGGGCGAAATATTAGAGCTGACGGTAAAAGAAGGTGATGAAGTATTTAACGGACAGATATTAGCCAAAATACAGCCCGATATTTATCAGCGACACCTGGAAAAAATGCAGGCATCGCTTCGCTCTGCTGAAGCCAACCTTGCCCAAGCCGAGGCACAGCTGCAACAGAAAGAGCTGTCGTTTAATCGTAACAAAACCCTTTGGGAGCAGCAAACCATATCCGAATCTGAATACGAACTGGCACTTAGCGATTACAATATAGCCAAAGCCAGTGCCGAGGCTTCCAAAGCAGCGCTCCGGAATGCCAAGGCTTCGTTAAACGAGGCAAAAGACAACCTCACCAAAACAACCATTTACTCCCCTATGGACGGAACCGTTTCGCGCCTAAACGTTGAAAAAGGAGAGCGTGTGGTAGGTACCGCCCAGTTTGAAGGAACAGACATGATGACTATTGCCAATATGAATAACATGGAAGTGGTGGTTGATGTAAACGAAAACGACATTATCCGGGTAAGCAGTCGCGACACCGCCCTTATTGAAGTGGATGCCTATTTAGACAGAAAGTTTAAAGGCCTGGTGACCGAAATTGCCAATTCGGCCAAATCGGAAGGTACCAGCGCCGACCAAATTACCAACTTTGAGGTAAAGGTGCTTATTTTACCCCAATCGTACCGCGAGCTAATTCAGGAAAAAGGCGAAAACTTTTACCCCTTCCGCCCAGGCATGTCGGCTACGGTAGATATACAAACCAACACACGGGCAGATGTACTCAGCGTTCCTATTCAATCGGTAACTACACGAGCAGATACCACCACCATAAATACGAAAGACAAAGATTTGAACCAAGAGGACGATAAAACAGAGGTGGTATTTGTAGTAAAAGAGGGGAGAGTTGAACAGCGCAATGTAACACCCGGCATACAGGATACTCGGCACATAGAAATTATTGAAGGCCTAAAGGAAGGTGAAGAGGTGGTGACTGCTCCTTATAGTGCCATAGCTAACAAATTAAAGCACAACGACCCCGTAGAAGTAGTAGAAAAATTGTTTGAGGACAAAGAGAAAAAATAGCAAGAGGGTAAATAAGAGAATACAATCAAAAAAGGCGGGTTCAAGTGAATGAACCCGCCAATTGCAAATTTGTGAACCCGAAATTAACTTTAGGGTAAATAATCGCTCTTCATAATTAACCTCCACAGGTTAATTAATTGGAGACAAATAATATCGTTGTAAATGAAACCAAAAAAAATGTGATTACATAGCATTTTGGTATTTTTTGTCCAATAAGGATAATTATTTAATTATTTACGCAAGCAAACCTTAAAATACCATTAAAAGCTATTTTACATTTAATTAACCCACCCAATACAGCACACCTTGCTTTGACTTAAATAAGCTAAAGCTATAAATCATAAATAGTTCTGGTATTTGGTCTATTCTTTCGAAGCTGCTTTCGACGGTAATTATTATATACCTCGGCAAAAACCAGGGCAAAATTCTCCTCGGGAGCCGGCGCCGGCGAAAGCGACATAATACCTTCAGGATTAATTAAATAATAGGTAGGCAATGCTTTAATATTGTAATCCAGAAGCACCTTGGCATTTTGTCCAAAATGCAGGAAATCCCAACTTAAATTATTATTTTTTACATAAGCCATTGCTTCGTCCGGATCTTCATCGGTGAGTACCGTAACAATATACATGTCTTTTTTGTACATTTCGGCCATCTGCTCTAAGACCTGAAAATCTTTTTTACAGGCATAATTTTTTGTGTTCGCAAAATTAAGGTATACAAATTTACCCCTATAATTTTCTAATAAAAGGGTTTTTGTTCCGCTAAGATCAGACAACTCAAAGTTAGGTGGCGATTCTCCTACATTCAGTTTGGTAATTTTATCAAATATGTCGCTTGCAATTTTATTATTTTGTACGTTAGCGCAATTGTTTTTGGCCGTTTTAACGATGTTCGTAATTTTAAGCTTGGAATAGGTGGTGCCATAAAACCCGGCATAAAGATTTTTCAACAGTATCAATTCAGCTAATTCCCTGTTCTTAAAAAGTGTATCCTTTCGCAGGGTTGCCGTAAGTAGCTGGAAAGATTCAGATGTATTCCAGGTTTCCTTAAAGCTTTGACCTTCCTTTGTAGAAAAATAGTAATGAAAAAAATTACCAAATTGCTTGTTAAAGGAAGCCCAATAGGTATCCAGATTATACTGCACCGGAATAGAAGAAAAACCATTATAAATTACCTCCCTTGGTTTATCAGAGTAGGCATATTCGTAAATATTCTGATATTTAAAATGTTTGTAATAATAAAACCACGTTCCTTTCTCGGCCGGAAAGGCTGCCTCGGTTTGGTCAATAATCTTAAAAAGATCTTTTTTATTGCCTGTTAGCACAATACGTTTAATATCTTTGCTGAACAGATAATTATATTTCTCTTCAAAGGCAACGGTTTTTTTATTGATTTCGCCGGGAAAGTTATTTTGAATACCCAACACTACCGTTTCGGGTTCAAAAAAAGGATTGAATTTATCTTCAGGCCGTAAAGGACGATACAAAGGCAGGGTAAGTAAATAAGTTCTGCCCGGCTCCACATACATGTATCCGCGCATTTGACCTAAGGGCATATATATTTTAGCTATTTCCTCTACGGAAAAAGTAACACTAAAATTCCCTTTAGGATCTACCGAAAAGGTTTCAACATCCTCAAAATTACGGGTAATATAATTACTTTGCCGCTCAATGGTTAAGCGCATAGTTGAATACTCGGGTGCATTTCCCCATAGCGTAACCTCCTTGTTTTCGCCTGCAACACTTTTTATTGCAGCCATGAAAATAATCAGTAAAAATATTCGCATATGCTATCTCCTGTACTCCTTTACTTTTTCTCTTATCTTTTCGGGGATGAATAAACCCGCATCTCCCTTATGGCGAATAATATCTCTGACAATAGTTGAATTGACAGGCGTATGTTCGGGCGTTGTGAGCAAGAAAACAGATTCGACACCCGACATGGCTTTGTTTACCTGCGCAATGGCTCTTTCGTACTCAAAATCCGCCGAAGTGCGGATACCCCGAAGAATAAAACCGGCTCCTTGGCTCTTGGCAAAATCAACTGTTAGGCCTTCAAATTTCTCAACCCTTATTTTAGGCTGATCTTCAAAAAGGTAACTAATCCACTCTATGCGTTTATCTACCGGATAAAAATCTTGTTTTTTTGCATTAAAGCCAATACCTATAACCAACTCGTCGAACAGATATACCGCTCTTTGAACAATGTTGTGATGCCCTATGGTAAAAGGATCGAACGACCCTGGAAAAATCGCGATACGTTTCATACTCTTATTAATTAAATTCTGAGGTTACAATGTGTATGCCAAATATTGTTGATGCCAAAGTTGCACAAAACCCTTTAGTTCGCAAAGCACTATTACCAAAACTTGATTTTATAGGTCGCAAACATCGACATGCGCAATAAAATAACACCATGTCTAAATCTACTAATATTAGTATCACCGTACTTTCGCTCCCTATACCTTATGGGTAAATCAATAATTTTAAGGTTGAGTTTGTAGGCACCAAATAACAGGTCAAAATCGCCGAAAGGATCAAATTCACCAAAAAACTTACGATTGGCGGCCAACTTTTCATAATCCGATTTTAGCATTACTTTAGTACCACATAGCGTATCTTTGATGGGTCGCTCCAGGATATAGGTAAAAAACTTACTGAAAAAATGATTCCCAACTGTATTCAAAGGGCGCATGGCATTCTTTTCCATAGGATATACGAGCCTAACCCCATTTATAAACTCGCCTTTTCCCATGGCAATGGCGTTGTAAAATTTAGATAAATCTTCGGGAGGAACAGTCAGATCGGCATCCAGAATCATTAAAATATCCCCACTTGCTGCTTCAAAACCCTTGCGCACGGCATCTCCTTTGCCCTTGCCTTCTTGTTGCATTATTTTAATATTATGCGAATGTGCATATTTTTTTTGTACTGCCTGTATGGTTTCCCACGTGTCGTCTGTTGAATTTCCTTCAACATAAATTATTTCAATGCTCTTGCCAAATTGGGGGATCCTACGGATGGCATCTTCAATATTTCCACTTTCGTTTCGAGCCGGAATAATAATAGAGGTGCTATATTTCTGACTTAGCTGATGAGTTGCCATTGTTTCCGGTATGGGGCGCGCAAAAATAAACTGGCTTAAACCCATTCTGTTGAACAAGGGTAGACGACTCACAAAGCGGTTTAGAAAGGTAGATAGCAAGGGCACGTAGTAGGGCAAAAACATATTTCTGCTTTCTTTATACGATTCAAAGCCCGATAGATAAAGAAGGTTTTGTATGTCGGAACACGATAGCCAGTTTTGTTTAGGTGACTTCCGTTTTATACCCATAAACTCTGCCAGCCGTATAAAGGGCTCCCACATGCGATTGTAATAGGTTACGATAACGCGGGTTTTATCGTGCGACACCTTGCTCAACTGCACAAAAACCGACTGTACATCAGGGAGTACACCAATAATATTTGACAAAATAATAACATCATATTGCTTTTGTAAAGTGATATCTTCGGCAGCCATTTGATGAAATTCAATATGCGGAAAACGGCCTCTACCGGCCTCAATCATCTTAGCCGAAAAATCTATTCCCGTCTTATCCTTGCCCTTGATTGTATTTAACAAATCACCATGTCCGCAACCTACTTCCAGAATACTGCTGTTGGGATGAATAAAATAATTACAATATTTTGATATTGAATTCCAGTAGTACGATCTTCTTTTACGATATTTTGCCCATCGTTCGGAAAAATTATCCCAATATTTTTGAATTTCCAGGTTGCTGTACGGCGTCATGTTTATTGTTTGTTCGTTTCTGTTTCAAAGTCAGGGTAATGAATTTCGTAGAGGTAGGCGGGTTCCTGATTGCCAAATTTATGCACCAACTTAAAGGTTTTAGGGTATTTTTTAAATATTATAGCCATAAAACGTTGAATGGTATTGATGGTTTGACCGGTAAACTGTTTAGGATTTTTTCGTAAGCTACCCAATATTATGTGGCTAATATTCCTTTCTTTCAGGTATTGAATCAGTTCGTCGGGATCGTTTGACGGAATACGGTAAATTCCATGAAACTTCTTCCCCTTTCCGTAAATACGAGCCAGGTTGGGCTTACGACAAGCCACCACTTGTTGTTCACTCAAATTATCGTGGCAATATTCAGCCATTTGCAAATAACTTACCCAATCCGGAGTATAGCCCGCCAGCATGTCGCCTTTTATGTTTTTGGCTAAGGTAGGTATATCCATACTTTTTACACCTTTACCAAAGGTAAGCACTACAGATAATAGAAGTACCACCGGCAATACTTTTCGTATAAATACAAAGTGTTTTACTTTGCTCATATCAACCAAAATCTGAACCAACACAACTAACATGAGTGGTACAAAAGGGATAATGAGCCTGTATTGATCCCATATTTTTTGCAACGAAAAAAAAGTAATGCCGAGCATAATGGCGAGATAAACCGAAGTAAAATACAAGTATTTATTTTTTTGGGCAAAGCGTAAAAATCCGAATATAAAAAGCAAGTACAGTGCAAAACTGATGGGGGGCTTTACTGTATTTATGCTATCGGACCTAAAGCCGATGATACGCATCAAATGCTTGGACAGATATAGGTTGGAGTTATCTTTAAATCGGGCAACAAAACCCAAAAAGTCTTCTTTACCTTCACTACTGTCGTATGGATTTTTACTCATCAATTGCGACGACTGCTCACCGGAGCTCACAGGTACTTCCCAAATTTGGGAGCGCAGGGTAAAAAATGCACTCAGCAAGGCCACAAAAAAAACCGTTACATACAGGGCTCTTTTAAATTTTCGTTCTACCATAAAAAACAGCACCGTGGCCAACAATGCTCCAAAACCTATGGTGCGGGTTAAAAACAACAACACACAACACAACGCTACCAGCAGTATAAATGCCAACTCCTTTTTTGAGGGTAGCCATCCACCTTCGTTTAGTGACATGCCCTTAAAAAGCAGATAAAACAAACCCGCCTGAAGCAAAAGAAAAAGTGCTTCGGAAAATGTTTGGCTCGAAAAAAAGAGAAATAAATGACTGACACTTAGAATAGCCATGGTATAAAAGAGCGCCGTATATGATACCTTCTCTTTAAAAGTACGATAAAAAACAATAATAAAACCCACCATAAAAACCAAAGAACTCAGTTTAAGAACGAGCAGATTCATCCCCGCAAGAAGAATGATTAGCGATAAAAGAAGAGGATAAACAGGCCCCTGATAGGTTGGAAAGATTCCGGACTCGAGAAAATTAATGCCCCGGATAATGTAGGACGAATCGTCGCCGGCTATGCTAGGCTTAACGTTAAAATACAAAAAGCTAAAAACTACAAATACTGCTAAAAGTAAATAAAACAAGCTATTTGCTCTTTGGATCAGCCAGCTTTCAAGCCTGAAAGGCTCAGGCAAGCTCTCCTTATTCTTTTTACGCATTTATTGTTTTTGTATGAGTTTTAAATTACGAATATAATAGCTTGATTATTTACAACGAAGCTTTTACCCGATTTTTTTTCTACCTAAAGGTTAAGAAGTTACATTCATAACTGCAAAAGCAATTACTACAACCCTGACACATCCACATCATCGATTTTTGCGGCTAGAATAAAATCATTTTCCGAAAGGCCGCCTATGGCATGGGTTGTAAGTTCTATAATCACCTCTTTATAATAAACATGAATATCGGGATGATGATCCTCCTCTTCGGCTATAGGCGCTATCGTATTAATAAAAGCCATGGATCCTTTAAAATCTTTTAAAGTAAACTCTCGTCTTATTTTTTTGTTGTCGATCACTTTCCATTCCGGCGAAATGTTTTTTATATAATCATTAATTTGAAGGCTGTTCAGCGGTTCTGCTTCTCCCTCGCAAGGAACGCAATGTTTCTTTTTTAAATCTTTCATAATATTTGTTTTTATCGATGCTGTTAAGAATGGTAGTCCCACACCTGCGTCTATCAAAGATAAACAAAAGGATTTTAATACAAAAAAAGACCGCTCCGGCTGAAGCAGTCTTAATTTTAGCACGATTGATCCACTTTATGTTTTACAGCAAAAAGCTAAGCAGGATACCGGCAGCCACTGCCGAACCAATTACTCCCGATACATTAGGTGCCATGGCATGCATGAGTAGATGGTTATTGGGGTCGGATTTTAAACCTTCCATTTGCACCACTCTGGCCGAATCGGGCACAGCAGATACACCGGCCGCTCCAATAAGCGGATTTAATTTATTTTCCTTCTTTAAAAACAGATTCATAAATCTGGCAAAAAGCAGCCCTCCAGCGGTAGCCACCATAAATGAAAGTGCACCCAGCGCAAATATCTTTAACGAATCGGAAGTTAAAAACACATTGGCCTGTGTTGAGGCACCAACAGTAAGCCCCAGCAGAATAGTTACAATGTTTATCAAGGAGTTGCGCGCCGTATCAGCCAAACGTTCGGTAACACCGGATTCCTTTAACAGATTACCAAAAAACAGCATACCCAATAAGGGAAGAGCCGAGGGAGCAATAAAAGTTGTAAGCAGCATACCTATCAGCGGAAACAGCACTTTCTCTAACTTAGAAACCGCGCGTGGCGGACGCATTTTGATGGTGCGCTCGCGTTTGGGTATAATTAGTCGCATGATGGGCGGCTGAATAACAGGCACAAGTGCCATATACGAATAGGCTGCAATAGCAATGGCTCCCATGAGTTGAGGTGCCAGTTTCGACGACAAGAAAATAGCTGTAGGTCCGTCGGCACCACCAATAATACCGATGGCTCCAGCTTCCTGAGGCGTAAAACCAAGCGCCGAAGCACCCAAAAAAGTGGCAAATATACCTACCTGGGCAGCTGCTCCCAATATCATTAACTTAGGATTGGAAATCAGGGACGAAAAGTCTGTCATAGCTCCAATACCCAAAAAAATAAGTGGAGGATAAATACCACGGGTTACTCCAAAATAGAGATACTCAAGCACCGAGGGAACGGCATCACTTGCTTTAATCTCACCTTGAGCCACTAACGACTGCAAATACTCTTGCGCATAAACCCCAAAAGCCTGTGCACCCGGCACGTTCCCAAGTATAATACCAACCCCAATAGGCACAAGCAAAAGTGGTTCATAATCGTATTTAATACCCAGGAATATAAAAAACAACCCAATGCCAATCATTAATAGATTGAGATATTCGAGGTTGGCAAATCCGGTAGAGTTCCATAAAGTCTGCAGCCCGTTAAGGGTTCCGTCCGCCGCTTCTGCAGAAGTTGTTTGTATAGCTGAAGCGCTTATCCCAAAGAATATTTGAAGACAAAACACCACCGCCAGCATGGCAAAAATGGTTATAGCTTTTCTCATACATTTAACAATATAGCAAAACGCGACTACGGCATTGGTCAATCCTCCGCACCTACGGTTTTAGATTAGCAGCAGCCGTGTCGGTTTTATGTTATTCAAACTCAATTAAAATATCGTTTTGAAGAACAGCATCGCCAAGTGCCACTTTGATGGCCTTTACCACACCGCTTTTTTCGGCCAATACGTTATTTTCCATCTTCATGGCTTCCATTACTATTAAAACATCACCCCTGGCAACGGTATCGCCAACGGCCACATCTATACTAATAATATTGCCCGGCAGCGGTGCCCTGGCAGCTCCGGCACCTGTTGCCTTTTGCGGCACGGCACCCTCCCCGGACTCCGGCACCACGGTACTGCGCACTAACTTAGGCGTTTTTGATCTTTTTACTTCCCGATGAACTTCTACCTCATAGGTAGTACCGTTCACCTGCACGGTAGCTATGGCATCCTCGAAGTCTTTAACCACTACATCGTAGCGGTTGCCGGCAATGGTAAATTCAAACTTCTTCATCTTTGTTATTTAAAATTCTATCTTCTAAAACCCATATTATTCATTCCGTACAGCTTGGAACTCCAGGGCGAGTACCTGCGGCGCACTCGCTTAATCGTTATCACGTTGCTCTCCTCATCGTGTATTTGATTAAAATACAGGTGAAGTGCTGTTGCTATAGCCGCATTGGTTTCGCCCGAAATATTCAGATGATGATCGATAATTTCAGTCTTACCCTTGCTTCGTAAACTTCGTTTGACACCCCATTTGATTACTTTGGGTACCAGCAAAAAGATACCCATTAAAAACACCAGTGCCAATAATACGATGGCCCATCCTAAAAGGGTAATGGTCCAGGTTGCGTCATTAACAAATAAAAAAATCATGCTTCTATCCTTAAATTATCGATTGCGCACTATTACGGTTATAATGGAATATTTCCGTGCTTTTTAGGTGGCAAACTCAGCTTTTTAGTTTGTAAGCTTTGGAAGCCTCTGATGATACGGAAACGTGAGTTCTTGGGCTCTATTACATCATCGATATACCCGTAGGAAGCCGCCTGGTAAGGGTTGGCAAACTGCTCGGTATATTCTTCAATTTTCTCGGCTGCATATTTGGCCTTCTCTTCAGGATCTTCTATTTTCGACATGGCTCTGCCTTCGAGTACTTCGATTGCACCTTTTGCACCCATAACGGCAATTTCGGCAGTAGGCCAGGCATAGTTCAAGTCGCCTCTCAATTGCTTACAGCTCATCACATCGTGTGCTCCTCCGTACGATTTACGCAAGGTAACGGTAATTTTTGGCACTGTAGCTTCGCCAAAGGCAAACATCAATTTGGCACCGTGCGTAATAATACCTGCATACTCTTGTCCACTGCCGGGTAAAAATCCTGGCACATCTACTAAGGTAAGGATAGGGATATTAAAAGCATCGCAAAAACGCACAAAGCGAGCTGCTTTCCGGGAGGCATCGCAATCGAGCACACCCGCCAGGAAGCTGGGTTGATTGGCAACCACACCCACCGACATACCGCCCATACGTACAAAACCTACGATTATGTTTTTGGCATAATTACGGTGCACCTCCAAAAACTCGTTGTGATCCGACATGGCATAAATCACTTCTTTCATGTCGTAAGGTTTGTTGGGGTTGTCGGGTATAATGGTATTTAAAGCATCATCCAACCTGTCGATAGGATCGGTAACATCCAACACAGGTGGCTCTTCCAGGTTGTTCTGTGGAAGGTACGAAAGCAGCTTCCTGATGAGCAGCAAACCTTCCTCTTCATTCTCCAGCTTAAAATGAGCAACACCCGATTTAGATGCATGTATGTTAGCACCCCCCAAATCTTCGGTAGTAATATCTTCTCCTGTAACCGTTTTTACCACCTTAGGCCCGGTCACAAACATGTAACTGGTGTTTTCCGTCATCATAATAAAATCGGTGAGCGCCGGTGAATAAACCGCCCCCCCGGCACAAGGGCCAAAAATAGCCGATATCTGTGGTATCACACCTGAGGCTTCGATGTTACGTTGAAAAATTTCGGCATAACCCGCCAATGAAGTTACCCCTTCCTGTATACGTGCCCCGCCACTATCATTTATGCCAATAACGGGGGCACCCACACGCATCGCCATATCCATCACTTTACATATTTTCATTGCAAAGGTTTCGGACAACGAGCCTCCCAAAACAGTAAAATCTTGCGAAAAAAGATAAACTACTCTGCCGTCGATAGTGCCATGGCCGGTTACAACCCCATCGCCCAAAAACTTGTTTTTCTCCATCCCGAAGTTTACGCAACGGTGGGTTACAAACATATCAAACTCCTCAAAGCTCCCTTCGTCAACAAGTGCCTCAATTCGTTCGCGTGCTGTCATTTTTCCTTTGGCGTGTTGCGCATCTATACGTTTTTGACCTCCCCCTAATTTGGCTTCCGTTCTGAGGTCAATCAGTTTTTTAATTTTATCTTGACTTGACATGAATAATAAAATATAAATTGTACAATTAATTATTTAGATGGATCTTCACAAAGCTCGGTTAGCACACCAAAAGTTGACTTAGGATGCAGAAACCCGATATTTAAGCCCTCGGCTCCTTTGCGCGGTGTTTTATCTATAACCCTTACACCTGCCTCCTGAACGGCGGTGAGTTTTTGTGCCAAATCGTTCACTGCAAAAGCAATATGATGAACGCCTTCCCCTTTTTTCTCGATGAATTTTCCTACCGGCCCTTCGGGGTCTGTTGATTCCAATAGCTCAATTTTTGTTTGGCCTACCTTAAAAAAGGCGGTCTTTACCTTTTGCTCCGCCACTTCTTCAACAGCGTAACACGCTAATCCAAAAACTTTTTCATAAAATGGGATGGCCTCATCCAAACTTTTTACGGCAATTCCGATGTGTTCAATGTGCGATGGTTTCATATCTAATTATTTTATTTATATACGATGAGTAATTTCGAGCCACAAAAATAGAACTAAAAAATGACCTAAGCGGCCATACAGACTTAAAAAAAGGTTGTTTTACAACATAAATTATTCCTGTGACGTTTTAATTATCAATATTTTATGGACTACCCAAAAGGAAACACATTGTATTACAAACGATTAAAGAAATTTTTCTTTAATTATACCCAAACATTTTATAGTTTTGTATCCAAATAATTAAAAACATTAACGCTATGCACAAACAAACTATTTTACTTTTATTTGCGCTCCTTTTAGGTATGAGCGCTTGTAAAACAGATAACGAAATGAATACCAATCCTTTTTTTAGCGAATACGAAACTCCTTTCGGTATTGCGCCATTCAATAAAATTAAATCGGTTCATTACCTCCCTGCTTTTGAAGCAGGCATAAAAGAACAACAGGAGAATATTAAAAAAATTGTTGAAAATTCTGAAGAACCAACCTTTGAGAATACGGTAGAAGCCCTGGAGTATAGTCGCCCTTTATTAACTAAAGTGAGCAATGTGTTTTATAACCTTACGGGAGCCAACACTAACGATGAGCTAAAAGAAATTGCAAAAGAAATAGCTCCCATGCTATCCAAACAAAATGACGACATCTACTTGAATGAAGACTTGTTTGGGCGCATCAAAGTGCTCTATGATAAAAAAAATGAGCTGGAGCTTACGGCCGAACAGGCCATGCTACTCGAAAAAAAATATGAAGCTTTTGTGCGGGGGGGAGCCAATCTGCCTGCCGAATCGAAAGACGAATTCAGAAAAATTAACGAAGAGCTGGCCTTATTAACTTTAAAATTTGGCGACAACGTATTAAACGAAACCAACGATTATGTGATGATTGTGGATAAGGAAGCCGATTTGGCCGGATTAACGAAAGGACAAATAGATGCTGCCGCCAAAACCGCCCAGGAAAAAGGCTACAAGGACAAATGGGCATTTACAACACAGCGCCCCAGCATTACTCCTTTTCTGCAAAACTCATCGAACAGAGCATTACGGGAAAAATTATTTAAAGCTTATATCAACAGGGGCGATAACGGCAACGAATACGACAACAACGACAACATAAAAAAAATCGTTTCGTTACGTTTAAAACGGGCACAACTGCTGGGTTACGACAACCATGCAGCTTTTATCCTGGAAAAAAACATGGCCAAAACACCTGAGACCGTAAATGAAAAATTGGCCTTTTTAATGGAAAAATCGCTTAAAGTTGCCCAACAGGAACTGGCCGACATGCAAAAAATAATTGATGCCGAGGGGGGTGGTTTTAAATTAGAACCCTGGGATTGGTGGTATTATTCTGAAAAGGTAAAAAAACAAAAATTCGATTTAGACGAAAGCGACATACGTCCGTATTTTGAATTGAAAAATGTGGTGGACGGGATTCTTTATACCGCCAACCAGCTTTACGGTTTACAATTTGAAAAAAGGGATGACTTACCCATTCCTCATCCCGATGCCATTTCGTTTGAGGTAAAAGAAGCAGACGGCACGCATGTGGGCGTTCTTTTTATGGATTTCCATCCCCGCGCCAGCAAACGGGGCGGCGCCTGGATGAATTCGTACCGAAAACAACAGGTGATCAACGGCCGGGCGGTTACACCCATCATTACCATGGTTTGCAATTTTACCAGTGCCACTAAGGATACGCCTGCCCTATTGAGCTTTGATGAAGTTTCTACGCTGTTTCATGAGTTTGGACACGCACTGCACGGACTACTTTCAAACTGTCAGTACGCATCTTTGTCAGGAACTGCCGTGCCCCGCGATTTTGTTGAATTACCATCGCAAATAATGGAGCATTGGGCTGCCCGGCCCGAACTTTTAAGGGTGTATGGAAAGCATTACCAAACAGGAGAAGTTATCCCGGATGAGCTGATTGTAAAAATTCAGAACAGTGCCAAATTTAATCAAGGGTTTATTACTACGGAGTATCTGGCAGCTGCCATTTTAGATATGGACTACCATACCTTAACGCAAGCTTTACAAACAAATCCCAATACCTTTGAACAGGAATCATTTACCAGAATGAACTTGATACCAGAAATAGTTTCGCGATATAGAAGCACCTATTTTAATCATATTTTTTCGGGTGGATATTCAGCCGGATATTACGCATACATCTGGTCGGCCATACTGGATTCAGATGCCTTCCAGGCTTTTAGAGAAAACGGGATATTTGACCAGGAAACGGCCACTAAATTCCGTAAAAACATATTGGAAAGAGGAGGCACAGAGGATCCTATGATACTCTACAAAAAGTTTAGAGGAGCCGAACCCGACGAAAAAGCCTTATTAAAAGACAGAGGCTTGATTTAAACCCAGAAAAATAAAAACAAAAGCCCGTAGGTATACACCAACGGGCTTTTTTTGTCAATTATTACAACATACAATAACCGTTTATTAACTATAGATTACTCCCAAATAATAGAAATATTTTTATTCCAACACCCCACTTCCCTGTGTATGATTTTATCGCTTATAACTTTTATCATCTTTTTATTGCATCCGTTTTTTAATCTTACGCCAGCCTTAAAATTACAAAATAACTTACCGCATGAAACAGTCTACTTCTCATATATTAATGGTTCGTCCGGCCAGATTCAATTATAATGCGCAAACCGCGGAGTCTAATGCTTTTCAAAACAAAGTAGATTTGAGCGCGAAGCTTGTGCACGACAAAGCAGTGTTGGAGTTCGACCATTTTGCAGAGCAACTCAAGGCCAGGGGTGTAAACCTTACTATTGTTGAGGACACATTAGAACCAACCAAACCTGATGCTGTATTCCCTAACAACTGGGCTTCGTTCCATGCCGATGGAACCGTAATCTTGTATCCGGTGGCAGCCCCAAATCGCAGACTTGAAAAACGTCCGGAAATACTGGAACAGATAAAAGAAGACTTTGTAGTATCCAAAGTGATCGACCTATCGAAATATGAAAACGAGGAAAAATATCTGGAAGGTACCGGGAGTGTCGTGTACGACCATATCAATAAAATTGCCTATGCAGGTTTGTCGTTACGTACCCATAAAGAAGTCGTACATGCCCTTTGTAAAATCATCGATTACACCCCGGTAATTTTTACTGCTACCGACGAGTTTGGACAAGAGATATACCACACCAATGTAATGATGTGCGTTAGCGAACATTTTGCGGTTGTTTGTTTACAAAGCATTAAAAACAAAGAGGAGCGCGACACTGTAATAAAATCTCTGGAACAAAGCGGACACGAAATAATTGAAGTGAGTCTGGAACAAGTCGTTCATTTTGCAGGTAACATGCTCTCTGTTCTGACCCAAGATGGTTCAGAGCTTCTGGTAATGTCGGAAAGTGCTTTTAATGCCTTAAGCGATACGCAGCGCCAAACCCTTGAAAACTTTTGCGAACCCTTTCCCTTACCCATCAATACCATCGAAACGGTAGGTGGTGGAAGCGCCCGCTGCATGATGGCAGAGATATTTTTGACCGAATCCGATTAATCAGGTATCAACGCTACAGACTAGTTTAATAATTATTCCTACTTTTGTAGCAGAACATGAAAGGGTTATTAGTTTGTCACGATCCATTACAAAAGCCGACATGCGGTTCATTAGCTATATAATTATACTTCTTATATTGTTGCAAGCCTGTGCAAACAGCTCCCAACGAAGTGATTTCCCAAACGCCGGAGAAATAACTTACCGTATTCATTATCCTGAGGAAATATCCGAATCACCCACAAGCAACCTAATGCCCGGAGAACTAATACTACGATTTAACGACAATATGCGGCGCTATAGCTTCAAAGGAAGTTTCAATATTTTTTCGCTCGATTTTTATTCATTGTCCCCCAGTGACTCTTGCGCAACCATTTTCCGTTTTATGGATAACCATTTGCTCGATATGGGTTCCAGTGAATCCAACTTTTTTTTCTTCGATAAAGCTAACGAGCCCATCATTAAGCTCATTGATGGGCCAACCAAGGATATTGCAGGAGTACCCTGTTTAGAAGCCACAATAAATTATCCGGGCAAGGAGACTTTCTCCGTTTTTTATACTAAAAGTATCAACTTAAATATGCCAAATCGTAATACGCCGTTTGATAAGATACCCGGAGTATTAATGGAATTTTTTGTAAACTACAATGGCGTACGCTTCCATTTCACCGCCCAAAACATTGATTTTATCCCACCCGAAGAATCGGAATTTGAATTACCGGATGGAGCAAAACACACCTCCGAAAAGGAAATTGAAGGCATGATACTAACCTTGATTAATAACTTTAAGTGATTCCTTTTTATTCGCCATATTAAGCAAGGTCTGTTCTCAAACGAGCCTATGCCGCATCTGGCTGTTTATTGCAAAGACTATTCGCTTCTGCCCCTTCTCTTTATACTACACCGCATGTAAAATCGTTATAAAAGAATTGGCTTTAAGCATTAAAATGGCCACTACATTTACTAATTTTGCATTCATTCAAACGCCTTGTCATTAACAAAATTAAAAATGGGAGTAAAAACAAAACGACCTAAAACTAAAACTAAACGCCAGCTGATTTCGGAATTCCGAAACAAAATGAACGATTTTAAAGTACGGTTCTTCTTTGGACTATTTTTAATCGCTTATTCCATATTTTTATTGGTAGCCTTTGTTTCGTTTATCTTTACTGGTGGGGCCGATCATAGTCAGTTTAATATCAATTTTTTTGAATTTATATTTAATTCCGACATTAACGTACAAAACCGAACAGGCAAGCTGGGCGCCTATTTTGCCGATTTGTTTATTAATTCGGGCATTGGCGTTGCGGCTTTAACCATTGTACTGGTGCTAATGGTACTTGCCTTTAGGTTATTAAAAGTCACTTTACTCCCGCTACGAAAAACTCTTTTGCATAGTTTTTTTATTGCTGTATGGACATCTATTTTTTTGGGCTATATTTTTATCAACGCCGTTAACGATCATTATATATTGCTGGGTGGCCAAATGGGTTACTTTACAAGCACATGGCTCATTTCGGCGATAGGAAACGTAGGTGTTGTTTTGTTTTTATTTTTTACTTTAATCACCTATCTCACTTTTACTTTTGATGGCTTTATCCCACTTATTAAAAAGCCGTTTATGGCCAAAAGCGATAAAACCAAAACATCCCAACAAAAGCAAACAGTTTTAACTAACGAAGTTACACCGGATACACAAGTTAAGGAAGCACAATGGGAAAGCGAAGTGGCGATAAAAGAAGAAGTCAAAGTAGAAAAAAGCCTGGAACTGGAAGTGGAAGCACCCACTGCTGCAACAGCGCCTACTACTTTAAAAGATAAGGGCCCCATTGAAATGGACGCTACACCAAACCCGGATGCAATGGCAAGCGAGGACGACGGAGAATTTATCATAGAAAAAAACCAAGAAGATGACGAAGGGTTCGAGGTCAAGGACAACAGACCCTTGGGCGATTATGACCCAACGCTCGACCTTTCATCCTACCAGTTGCCGTCGATTGATTTACTGGAGGATCACCACATGGGCAACGAACCCGTTACTGACGAAGAGCTGAACTCTAACAAGGATAAGATTGTAAATACCCTCAACGATTATAAAATTGAGATAAAAAGCATCAAGGCCACTGTTGGCCCCACTGTTACTTTGTACGAAATAGTGCCTGCACCCGGCGTACGCATCTCTAAAATTAAAAATCTGGAAGATGATATTGCCCTCTCACTTGCTGCATTGGGAATACGTATCATTGCTCCCATGCCTGGCAAAGGCACCATAGGTATAGAGGTGCCCAATAGCGAGCCCGAAATAGTGTCGATGAAAACAATAATCTCATCAAAAAAATTCCAGACCACTAAATTCGAACTCCCCATTGCACTGGGCAAAACCATTGCCAACGAAACCTTTGTCATCGATTTGGCTAAAGCACCGCATATGCTGGTGGCCGGAGCTACGGGGCAGGGTAAATCAGTAGGGCTAAATGCTATAATAACTTCTTTGCTGTACAAAAAACATCCCTCACAGATAAAATTTGTACTGGTAGATCCTAAAAAGGTAGAGCTAAATATTTACAGCAAAATAGAACGTCACTTTTTGGCCAAGTTGCCCGATGAGGAGGATGAAGCCATTATAACTGATGTGGCCAAAGTGGTAACCACACTCAATTCACTCACCATTGAAATGGATGCACGTTACGACCTGCTGAAAAAAGCACATGCCCGTAATGTAAAAGAATACAACCACAAATTTGTGAAACGCTCGCTTAACCCGGAAAAAGGACATCGTTTTTTACCCTACATTATAGTGATCATCGATGAGTTTGCCGACCTTATTATGACCGCAGGCAAGGAGGTGGAGATGCCCATAGCCCGTATTGCGCAGTTGGCACGTGCCGTTGGAATACACATGATTGTTGCAACACAACGCCCCAGCACCAACATCATTACCGGTGTAATAAAAGCCAACTTCCCCACCAGGGTGGCGTTTAAAGTAGCTTCTATGATCGACTCACGTACCATACTTGACTCGCCCGGTGCCAACCAACTCATTGGACGAGGCGATATGTTGATTACCCAAGGTAGTGATTTGGTACGTGTACAGTGCGCTTTTGTAGACACCCCGGAAGTAGAACAGATAAACGATTTTATTGGGTCGCAAAAAGGTTATCCCAGTGCCTTTTTGTTGCCCGAGTACATTGGCGACACCTCAAGCAGTGAAGCCGGCGAAGTAGATATGAGCAACAAGGATGCCTTTTTTGAAGAAGCGGCTCAAGTGGTTGTAGCCAATCAAAGCGGTTCCACCTCGTTAATTCAGCGCCGATTCTCGATAGGCTACAACCGTGCCGGACGAATCATAGATCAGCTGGAAGTAGCTGGTGTGGTAGGCCCCTTTGAGGGCAGCAAAGCCCGTCAGGTGTTAATTCCTGACGAAGTATCGCTGCAACACCTGCTTAAAGGATTGCAATGATGATTTTACCATATAAATGGATATAAGCTTTTTTTGGTACTGTTTTTGAAAACAGCATCAGCATACTTTATAATATAGTTTTAACTAATTAATAAATAATGAAGAAATTACTTGTATTACTGTGCCTGATACCGGGTTTTGCATTTGCCCAAAATTCCGAGAAAGCCAAAGAAATATTAGATAAGGTAACGGCCAAAACTAAAACGTATACCACCATAAAAGCCGATTTTTCGTTTAGTCTCGAAAACCTGCAAGAGGATATAAAGGAGGAGTACCAGGGAACCATCGCTATTAAAGGCGACAAATACAAAGCCCATTTAATGGATGTGGACACCTATTTCGATGGGAAAACACTATGGACACATATGATTGATGTAGAAGAGGTTAATGTGGACGAACCGGATCCTGACGACGAAGATTCACTCAACCCGGCTACCATTTTTACCATTTATCAATCCGGATTTAAATATGCCTATATGGGCGAAAAAGTCAGTAACGGTGTAGCCGTACATTCTATAGACTTGTTTCCCATTAAACGCGACAAACCGTATTCGCGCATTAATCTGGAGGTTAAAAAGGACGATATGCAATTACACCAAATAAAGCAGGTGAGCAAAGATGGCAATAATTATACTATTGCAATAAAAGAGTTGGTACCCAACATCGCTATGGATGATAACATGTTTGTTTTTGACCCAAATGCCCACCCCGAAGTGGATGTGATTGACATGAGATAGGCATTTCTGTGGTAAATTATTAGTGAGATGCCTACCGCGGAGCAAAAAGCATAATGAGCGCTGATTATAACGGAATGGTAGAAATACTTGTAACGGCAAATCGGCCAGAGGTCTGTTGTTTGAGCCAGTGCCCGATGGATACCATACCCATAATAACCTGTTCGGGCAAACGCTCGGAGAAGGTTGCAACCGGGATCGCCGACTAAATCAAGCAAAGAATAAAGGCTGCTAATGAATTGTTTTCAACCGCAGTATGCGGGTTCAACAGCCTCTGGAAGCAATATTCCACAGGCCGATTGAGAACGCTGATATTATAAAAGCCAGCAAAGTCAGACCTACCAAAGATTTAATAATTCACGCATACAGTTCGCATGCTGCGGCTATTATTACTTTAACAATTTAACTCTTGATTCGAATAATGTACGAGGGTTTAATCAAATTATCATTTAAAGCATAAATAAATTCCACTGTGATAATGAGAGTCGCTCAAAGTTATAGCTGAAGAAATTTAAACTATCTATAATTGTAATATTTTTAAGCCTAAAGTCACCGTTAATTTTATACAGTTTGAAGAAAAGCAAGGCGGATTCGCCTTGCTTTTTTTATGCGCATGTAGCAAGTATGTGTCGTGCCAAACTCATCGGACCGTTTCATTCTGAGAAACTCGAAACTAAAGTACTTTTGCCTTTTTGCGCATGTAAATACTCTATTGCACTGTCCAAATCAACGTTTACTTTCACAATGTAAAAGCCTTACAACTTTGCTCCCTTACCAATGTAGTTTCTGGTCAACCCTTTTTTTCGTTTTTCTTAACCTTAACTTATTTTTTAAATAACAATTACATGTAAGAAAAAGCGGAAAGGATATCACAACAAGCCACTGTAATACAAGAATTAAGCGAGGATATGCAGCTAAAATCGTTGAATTTTCAGGGCATCCCGGAAACCAGTGCCGCAACCCCATCTAAGTCTGGAATTTTTAATGTGCGAATTGGAAAGGTATTTCTTTTGAGAGTTTGCGGTCTTTATCTATTTTACCTATATTTAATAACACACAAAAGAAAAAACAATGCAACACCTGACTTATTTTGAAAACAACAGCACCGCCATTATTACATTCTCAAGATCTCATGCCCTCAACGCACTTAATAGTGAAGTCTTCGCGGAACTCAATGCCTTGTTAAACAAAATCGAAAAATCCGATCACATCAGAGTGGTTGTACTAACAGGTAAAGGAAAAGCCTTTATAGCCGGTGCTGATATTGCCGAGATGAAAGGTAAAACAGAAAAAGAAGCCAAAGAATTCTCCAAAACAGGTCAGGACACTTTCCGGCGCATAGAAAATATGACTATTCCCTTTATTGGGGCCATCAATGGATTTGCACTCGGGGGAGGTTTGGAAACCGCATTAGCCTGTGATTTCCTGGTAGCTTCTGATAAAGCCAAATTCAGTGCGCCCGAAGTAAACCTTGGCCTTATACCGGGATTTGCCGGCACACAACGATTGGTAAGAGCTATAGGAGCTAACAATGCGCGCTTCTATTTATTTACAGCTCACATGTTTGATGCTTACGATGCCCAACGAATGGGCCTGGTTCAACAGATCGTTCCTGACGATGAACTAATGAACGAAACCATGAAAATAGCAGATCTTATTGCCACTAAAGGGCCATCGGCCTGCAAAGCCTTGAAGGGGGTGGTACAGGAAGGCTTACATCATGGAATTGACGCAGGCATAAAAAAGGAAAATACGGTTTTCGGGAGTTTATTCAACACCGAAGCGAAGGAGGGCATGTTAGCCTTTCTTGAGAAAAGGCAAGCCAAATGGTAATTTATTAATTTATTCTTCATGAATACATTAGACAGATACAAAAACATCAGTGTCCTTGGAGCCGCCGGCAAAATGGGAAGCGGTATTTTGCTCCTTAATGTACTGCATTCGGCCCGTATGATGCACCACCCCGACTATTTAGGGCAGACTTTTGTAATTCATGCCATCGATACCAGCTACGAAAGGCTGGACGGTTTACATATATACTTAAAAAAACAAGTGCTAAAGTGGGCCGAAAAAAACATTATATGGCTGCGCAAGATGTATTACAACAGGCCTCATCTAATTGACAATAAGGACATCATCGACACCTTTGTGTTCGAGGCCCTCGCGCTGGTAAAACCCTCTGTTAATATTGAATCTGCTTATCAGTCAGGCCTTATCTTTGAAGCTATCGTCGAAGACGAAAACATTAAATCTAATGTGTTAAAACAGATAGCGGGCAATAATCCGAATCAACCCTTCTTTTTAAGCAATACCAGCTCCATTCCAATTTATATCCTCAACCAGAAAGCCGGCCTGAATGGCCAGATAATTGGTTGCCATTTTTACAATCCTCCTGCTGTTCAGAAATTAATAGAAGTAATAGAAGTGAAGGGTGGAAATCCTGAATTGCGCAAATTAGTTTACGGATTTGCTAAAGAAATGGGAAAAACCATTGTTCCATCCAATGATGTTGCCGGATTTATTGGTAATGGTTTCTTTATGCGCGACATCCTTTATGCCGAACAACAATACATTCGGCTAAAAGATACGATGAGTGCCGCAGAAGCCTTGGCCACCGTGGATTGGGTGAGCCGGAAACTATTAATCCGGCCAATGGGGATTTTTCAGTTAATCGACTATGTTGGTATCGACGTTTGCACTTTTATCATGAAGGTAATGAGCAATCATCTGGATGAAAAGCTTTATTCGCCTTTACTTAACGAGCTGTTGAAGAAGGGCATCAAAGGCGGCCAGAATAATGATGGTTCGCAGAAGGACGGGATTTTCAGGTATGACACAGGAGCGGCTGTTGCCATCTTCGACCTGGAAAGCGGAAAATACCTTGACCTGGAGCCAATCAATGCTAAGGCGTTAGATTTATTAGCCATACAAACAGAAGGTTACAACTGGAAGCAGCTAAGCCAGTCAAAAGAAGCACAACAACATCTTAGCGAATTCTTTAGCCACCTTATGCACGAAAAAAGCATGGGAGCCGAACTGGCCCAAAGCTATATGGCGGCCATGAAAGAAATCGGGGAAAAATTATGCACCACAGGTGTAACTGGCACTACAGAACATGTAAATACGGTCATGATCAATGGGTTTTTCCATTTATATGGTCCGGTTAACGATTATATCAAAATCCCATGATGCAAAAAAAAGTATATCTGGTAGCCGGTTACAATACCATATCCCTGGGTACCGGGCGAAAAGAGTTTAATCCCAGGAAAGACCGCCCGGGCCCGGAATATTATATGCAGGAAGCCGGCCGGGCAACCTTAAAGAAAATTGGGGGCGGGCAGAATGTGGACGAGAGCGTGGTAGGTAATTTTATGGCCTCCCGCTTTAATAACCAGGCCCATCTGGCCGCGTTTATACCTTCCATTGATAAACACCTGCGTTATAAACCAGCAATCCGTGTCGAAGGTGCCTGTGCTTCAGGCGGATTGGCCATGATAACCGGGATCAAATCTATTTTGGCGGGTACTGCCGATGTGGTCTTAGCCCTTGGAGTAGAAGTTCAAAACTCAGTAAAGGCCATGTATGGCGCCGATCACCTGGCACTTGCGGGTTATTACAAAAAACGTAAAAATGGCCATGCCTACTTTTTCCCGGGCGAGTTTAGCGACCGTGCCGGCAGTTACGCCCGCACCTATGGCGAGGACTATACCCGCAAAGGGATGGCTCAATGGTATGCCAACTGTATTGAAAACGCCCGTTTATGTGAAACCGCCCAGGAATTTGAAAATAAAAATCCCGATCTGCTTAAAGTGGGGATGATGCCTCCCAACGGCCGGCGTTTTGTTGATCACCTAAACTATGCCGATTGCTCCAAGGTGTCTGACGGAGCATCCGCAATAGCCATCGTATCTGAAGAAGGGCTGAAAAAAGTTGGAATCCCGGCTTCAGAAGCCGTGGAATTGGTGGGCTTTTCGCAGCTTGAAGAAAACATTATGGAAGATCCTGTTGACCTCAATGAGCTGACCACAACAAAAATAGCCGTACAGAAGGCTTTTAAGATGGCGGGGATCCAAAAGGAGCAACTGGCCACGGTTGAAACACACGATTGCTTCACCATAACCGGATTGCTTGCTACTGAAGCCATTGGTTTTGCCGAAAAGGGCAAAGGGGCTGAATTTGTTGCGAGGGGCAATACCGCCCGCCATGGGTCAATCCCCTTTAATACAACAGGCGGATTAATAGGTTGGGGGCATCCAACAGGCGCCACAGGAGTCCATCAGACCGTTACCATCTGGGAGCAATTAAGCCATCAGGCCGGTAAGGCACAGATCCATATCCCCAGGGAAAAACCCTTTGGCATGACCATTAATATGGGTGGCAATGACAAAACGGTGGTTTGCATGATATTTAAGAAAACAGGCTAGTCAACAATAATAAAAACTCCCTAAATCCTCGAATATGAATTTCCAATTATCAGAAGAGCAATTGATGATTCAGCAGGCCGCCAGAGATTATGCTCAGCGGGAGCTTATCAAAGATGTCATTGAACGCGATGAAAAAGCGATTTATCCCACTGAGCATATCCGCAACCTGGCCGAGCTGGGTTTTCTGGGCATGCTGGTTTCTCCCAAATATGATGGCAGCGGTATGGATACGGTGTCGTATGTACTGGCCATAGAAGAACTCTCCAAAGTAGATTCCTCTGTAGGTGTAATAATATCGGTAAACAATTCCCTGGTGTGTTATGGTATTGAAAAATATGGCACAGACGATCAAAAAGAAAAATATCTCAAACCATTAGCCCGTGGCGATCAAACAGGTGCATTCCTGCTATCCGAGCCCGGTGCCGGGTCGGATGCTACCGCTCAGCAGACTTCTGCCATTGACATGGGCGATCATTACCTGGTTAATGGCGTTAAAAACTGGATAACAAATGGCAATACGGCCTCCACCTATTTACTCTTTGCTCAAACCGATCGCAGCAAAGGGCACCGTGGCATTAATGCCTTAATCGTGGATCGCCATTCTGAGGGCATCAGCATAGGCCCGCACGAGAATAAAATGGGAATGCGCAGCTCGGATACCCATTCCGTCCAGTTTACCGATGTAAAAGTCCCAAAAGAAAACCGTATAGGTGACGATGGCTTTGGTTTCAAACTTGCTATGAAATCCCTTGAAGGAGGGCGCATAGGGATTGCTTCTCAGGCTCTTGGCATAGCCTCAGGCGCCTGGGAATTAGCTGTAAAATACGCCAAAGAACGCCAAACCTTTGGAAAGGAAATTATTAAGCACCAGGCTATTGCCTTTAAGCTGTCGGATATGGCCACACAAATTGAAGCGGCTCGTTTTCTGTGCTTAAAAGCGGCCTGGCTGAAAGACCAAGGCCTTCCTTATGGCATTGCCAGTGCCATGGCTAAGCAATTCACCGCCGATATGGCCATGCAGGTAACTACTGAGGCCGTGCAGATACATGGTGGTTATGGCTATGTGAAAGAATATCATGTGGAGCGCCTGATGCGTGATGCTAAATTGACGCAAATTTATGAAGGCACTTCTGAGATACAGAAAATCGTAATATCCAGGGCCATATCAGATGGTGATATTTAGTAAAACCAAAAAAATACTTAAATATGCGAGTACTTGTTTGTATAAGTAATGTCCCGGACACAACTACAAAAATCAGGTTTAAAGATAACAACACCCAACTGTATGACAATGGGATTCAATGGGTTATAAACCCATGGGATGAGTTGGCCTTAACAAGGGCGGTTGAATTAAAAGAAGATAACGGATCGCCGGTTAACGAAGTGGTGGTTATCACTGTTGGGGCCATGCACACCGAACCTACCCTGCGCAAGTGCTTGGCCATTGGAGCAGACAAGGCGGTACGTATTGACCTGGAACCGTTAGATGCCTATGAAACGGCCTGCCAGTTGGAAGCATATATTAAAAATGAAGATTTTGGTTTTATTGTTTGCGGCATAGAATCAGGCGATTATAACGAAGCCTCCGTTGGTGGCATGTTGGCCGAGTTGCTCGATTTTGCTTCTGTTTCTTCAGTTTCATCAATTCGATTTGATGGTGGAACACCAATTTTTCAAAGAGATGTAGCCAACGGGAAGGAAGAACTGAGCGTTAATGGGACGGCTGTTTTAATTGTTCAAAAAGGATTTGCCCAAGTACCAAAAATACCCAATATGCGGGGCATTATGACCGCCAGGAGCAAAGCTCTGGAAGTGATAAAGTCAATAAAAAGCTCTCCTTTGGTCAAATTCCAAAGTTACACTGTACCTCCGGCAAAAGGAGCGGTTAAAATGGTGAAATCGGCCGGCGATCTGGTTGAACTCCTTAGCAAGGAAGCTAAACTCATCTAAAATCCAATCAAAACTGAAAAACGATGTCTATACTGGTATATATTAGTAATGTCAACGGGAAGATAAAGAAACAAAGCCTTGAATTAACCTCCTACGCATCAGCCATGTCAAAATCAACAGCTTTGGATGTGTGCGGTGTGGTTATTGGCGATATTGAAGATTCAGCCCTTGATGAACTGGGCAAATATGGCATGGGCAAGATCCTTAAAGCAGTAGATGCTCAGTTTAACAATCGTGTTAACCGGGTATATACACGAATAGTTGAACAGGCTGCCCGGCAACTTAATGCACAGTATATCCTGTTTCCGGATAACAATGAGGGTAAAGCGATTGCCCCCCGGCTGTCAGCCCGAATGAGTGCCGGCTTTGTGCCTCAGGTTATGGGTATGCCAAACTCATACGAACCCTTTGTGGTTTCTAAAAGAGCTTTTACGGGCAAGGCTCTCGCCAGGGTTGAAGTACAAACCAAAGTCAAGATCCTATCGCCCATGTTCAACAGCTTTGGCCTGATTGAGTTTCCCAAAGAACTGTTGATAGAAGCCTTTACTCCCGAGATAGATGAGCCTCATTCACGATTAAACATCATCAATAGAAACCTCAACGAAGGCACCATCAGTTTGGCTGATGCCGAAATTGTGGTCAGCGGAGGCCGGGGCATGAAGTCAGGTGAGCATTTCAGCATGTTGGAAGCTCTATCGGCAACACTTGGGGGTGCCGTGGCCTGTAGTCGTCCCGTTGCCGATGCCGGATGGCGCCCGGCAGATGAACATGTGGGCCAGACCGGTAAGATCATCGCTCCCAATATTTATTTTGCCATTGGTATCTCTGGTGCCATCCAGCATGTTGCAGGTGTTAGCGGGGCCAAATGCATCGTAGCTATCAATTCCGATCCGGAAGCCCCTATTTTTGATGTGGCGGATTATGGAATGGTAGGTGATGCCTTTAAGATTGTGCCTGAACTTATCGAAGCCTTTAAGGCTCATTTGTCGGACCATAGCTAATCCCGATCATGCATCCCATTTAATAACCTAAATCAACTGCCTTTATGGAACCAATTATTTTTGCCATTGCCCTGATCATAACACTTGGGCTGTTTATCAGGTCCATTTGGGTTCTGAAATCAAAAATGGCACATACCAGGCCAGCCCCTTTCGATGGAAAGGTAAAGGAACGATTAGCACTGACCGCCAGGGTGGCCTTTGGGCAAAGTAAAATATTGCGCAAACCGGCTATTGGCCTTATACATGCATTGGTTTTCTGGGGTTTCCTGGTAATCACTATCGGTAGCCTTGAGATGGTTGTTGACGGGCTCACCGGATGGCACCGGTCTTTTAGTGGCTTAGGTGGCTTATATGATGTTATTTCAGCCAGTGGCGACCTGTTTGCTATTATTGTTCTGACAGGAGTTGTAGCCTTTTTATTCCGGAGGCTGGCAATGCATATCAAACGCTTTAAAGGCATCGAAATAACCCCGAAAAACAAACTGGATGCTAACATCGCTCTATTATTTATCCTGTTGTTAATGGTTTCCCTAATCGGGATGAACGTGTTCGATATACTCACCCATCCCCGGGGCTTGGCAGGTTTTTATCCTGTATCTTCCATTATTGCCCAATCCATTGACTGGGGCCCAAACCATGCTGCCTTTTTCCGGATGTTCTGGTGGATGCACATTATTTTGATTTTTGTCTTTGCTAATTACCTGCCCTATTCAAAGCACTTTCATGTATTTATGTCGGTGCCCAATGTTTTTTTTAGCAATCTAAAACCACTCACCTATTTACCTTCGATGCCGGAAGTGACCAGAGAAGTTAAGCTGATGCTCAACGGAGAAGCCTTTAGCAGTGAGGCTGAACCTGCACCTTCGCGCTTTGGTGTAAAAGATGTGGAAGATATTACCTGGAAAAATTATCTTGATTCACTTACCTGTACTCAATGCGGGCGATGTACCGAGGTGTGCCCGGCAAATATAACCGGAAAATTGCTTTCGCCACGTAAACTATTTGTGGATTTACGAAACCGAATGGATGAAAAGAAACCTTTAGGAGGAGAAGATGGCCGCTCATTAATAGGGCATTATATCACCCCCGAAGAGCTCTGGGCCTGCACCTCGTGCAATGCTTGCGCGCTGGAGTGCCCGCTCAACATCAGCCATCCAAATCTGATAATGGATATGCGCCGGTATCTGGTATTGGAAGAAGGCAATGCCCCGGAAGGATTGAATATCATGTTTGCCAATATAGAAAATAACGGAGCCCCCTGGAAATTCTCAGCCGAAGACAGGCTTCAGTGGACGGAGGAAGGGAGTTGAGGCTATAAGGATGGGGATGTGGGATATCTTCTTGATTAGATATATTATGCACTCTTAAATAACATACTAAAAGCTACTCATTAATCATTAATAACTAAACCATGTCAAAAATAAAAGTTCCTATAATGGCCGAAGAAAAAGCCCGAGGCCATCATCCTGAATATCTGTTTTGGGTAGGCTGTGCAGGTGCTTTTGATAAACGTTATCAGAAGGTGACCCGCTCTTTTGCCAAAATCATGAATAAAATTGGAGTTGACTACGCCGTACTGGGTACTGAAGAAACCTGCACCGGCGATCCTGCTAAACGGGCAGGGAATGAAATGCTTTTTCAGATGCAGGCCTTGCAGGTGATTGAAACACTAAATGCATACAACATTCAAAAAATAGTTTGCACTTGCCCTCATTGTTTCAACATCATTAAAAACGAATATCCTGAATTGGGCGGCACATATGAAGTCATCCATTATTCCAGCTTTCTTCAGCAATTGATTGACGGGGGCCGGATAAAAATCAATAAGTCCGTGTTTAAAGGTAAAAAGATCACATACCATGATCCTTGTTATTTGGGCCGGGGAAATGGCATCTACGATGCTCCCCGGAAAGTGATTGGAGCGCTGGAACCAAACTACAAGGAGATGAAAAGAGCAAGGAGCTACGCGTTATGCTGTGGTGCAGGCGGGGCACAGATGTTTAAAGAAGCAGAGAAAGGCGATAGGGAAGTATTTGAAGATCGTACAAATGAAGCCTTAGCCACAGGTGCCGATATTGTAGCCACTGCCTGCCCTTTTTGCATGACCATGTTAAGCGACGGAATAAAATATGCCGGTAAAGACAATCAGGTCGTGAATTTGGATTTGGCCGAATTAATAGCTGAAAATATGGACCTCTAATTAATTGTTATGAAAAACGATCCCCCATATACGCCTCAAAATAAAGTTAGAATTGTAACAGCAACTTCCCTCTTCGATGGGCATGACGCCTCAATCAATATCATGCGGCGCATTATGCAGGCTTCCGGAGCCGAAATCATACACCTTGGCCATAACCGCTCCGTTCAGGATATTGTGGATTGCGCCATTCAGGAAGATGTTCAGGCTATTGCCGTGACCTCATACCAGGGCGGACATATGGAGTTTTACAGGTATATGTTCGACCTGCTTCATAAGCGGGGATCGGGCCATATCAAAATATTTGGCGGAGGTGGAGGCGTTATCCTGCCACACGAAATTGAAGCACTCCATCAATACGGTATTGCAGGCATATTTACCCCCGATGATGGAAGGTCTTTGGGCTTGCAGGGAATGATTAACCGGGTGCTTGAACAATCGGATTATATTCCGGATACAAAACCCGGGCTTTTAACGCAGCTTCCTGATTTTGATGATACAAGCACATTGGCCCGCTTTATATCCATATTGGAAGACAAGCGTGCGGAAGCCTCACTTATCAAAGACCTGATCAATCAGGAGCACATCCATTCCAGTTGTCCCGTAATAGGCATTACAGGCACAGGGGGAGCAGGTAAATCATCTTTGATCGATGAGCTGATCAGGCGCTTTGTAGCAGATGCCCCTGATTTGAAAATCGGCATTATCTCCGTTGACCCCAGCCGTCGTAAATCAGGGGGAGCATTGCTGGGCGACCGCATCCGCATGAACAGTATTCATCATCCCAATATCTTTATGCGTTCGATGGCCACCCGCGGAGCCAACTTGTCGTTGTCACGTCATGTAAACGATAGTATCGCTTTGCTAAAGGCTTCAGGAGCGCATTTAATTATTTTAGAAACCTCAGGCATTGGCCAGTCCGACACGCAAATTATTGATCATTGCGACCTGTCACTATATGTGATGACCCCCGAATTTGGAGCTCCGTCGCAATTAGAGAAAATCGACATGCTTGACTTTGCCGACTTTGTGATCATCAATAAATCAGATAAAAGAGGCGCAGAAGATGCCTTGCGCGATGTGAAGAAACAAGTGCAACGAAACCGGCAGGCCTGGGAGGAACGCGCAGAGAACATGCCCGTGTGCCTGGCTCATGCTTCCCAGTTCTTCGATGGTGGCGTTAATCACTTTTATGATGCATTGCGCAAGGAACTCCTCAAACGGTTCACGCACCTGCCAATACCTCCGGAGGTGGAGGTTGCCGCTGACACTCAAATAAAAGCCATTATACCCAACAAGCGGGTGCGCTACCTTGCCGAGATAAGCGAAATCATCAGGCACTACAACCGGGAGGCTGAAGAACAATCTGCCATTGCGGGAAAGCTTTACGCATTAAAACAAACACTGGCCATCATCGGAACGGATGAAACCGGCACTATCCGGGAACATATTAAGCATTTAGACACCCAACTATCTGATAGTAACCGCTTGCTCATCGAAAACTGGGACAATAAAAAAAAGGCTTATACAGCACCTGTATTTACCTTCAAGTCGCGCGATAAAGAAATCAAAATAAACACAACTTCTGAATCCTTATCGCACCTGCAAATACCAAAAATAGCGGTGCCCGGGTACAAAAACTGGGAGGACATCTTAAGGTGGCAGCTGAAAGAAAACTTCCCTGGTTTCTTTCCCTTTGCTGCAGGAGTCTTTCCATTCAAGCGCGAATACGAAGACCCTACCCGCATGTTTGCCGGCGAAGGAAGCCCTGAACGCACCAATAAACGTTTCCACTATTTGTCGAAAGGGCAAAAAGCCAAACGCCTGTCAACAGCTTTTGACTCGGTTACCTTATATGGAGAAAACCCCTGCTTAAGGCCTGATGTTTATGGTAAAGTGGGTAATTCAGGCGTATCGGTTGCCACCCTGGACGATACCAAGAAGCTGTATTCCGGCTTCGATCTATGCGATCCATTAACTTCAGTGAGCATGACCATTAACGGGCCGGCTCCGGTAATGATGGCTTTTTTCCTGAATGCTGCCATTGACCAGCAATGCGAGAAATACCTGTTGGACAATCAGATTACCCTTGACCAGAAAACGGCTCAAAAAAATAAACCAGTATATGGATTTGAAATGCCGGAAGGCAATAATGGCCTGGGGCTAAAGCTTTTAGGCGTATCGGCGGATAAGGTTTTGGATAATGTTGTTTATCAAAAGATTAAAACGCAAACCCTGAATACCGTGCGGGGTACTGTACAGGCCGACATATTAAAAGAAGATCAGGCCCAAAATACCTGCATCTATTCCATCGATTTTTCCTTAAAATTGATGGGTGATGTCCAGGAATATTTTATTCGAAATAAAGTACAAAATTTCTACTCAGTTTCCATTTCGGGCTATCATATTGCAGAAGCCGGTGCCAACCCCATCACTCAACTGGCATTTACGCTGGCCAATGGTTTTACCTATGTGGAATATTACCTTTCGAGAGGAATGCATATTGATGAATTTGCGCCCAACCTGAGCTTTTTCTTCTCCAATGGCATTGATCCTGAATTCTCCGTCATTGGGCGTGTAGCCCGAATAATATGGGCAAAAGCCATCAAAATAAAATATGGGGGCAATGAACGGTCGCAAAAACTGAAATACCATATTCAGACTTCCGGCCGCTCGCTTCATGCCCAGGAGATAGAGTTTAATGATATCCGCACAACACTGCAAGCGCTTTACGCTATTTACGACAATTGCAATTCGCTGCACACCAATGCCTATGACGAAGCCATCACCACCCCAACGGAAGAATCGGTGCGGCGTGCCGTGGCCATACAATTAATCATTAATCACGAATTGGGATTGGCCAGGAATCAAAATCCATTGCAGGGTTCATTTATCATAGAAGAACTCACGGAGCTTGTTGAAGAAGCCGTTTTATTGGAGTTCGATCGCCTGAGTGATCGTGGTGGGGTATTGGGAGCCATGGAAACCAATTACCAACGCAGCAAGATCCAGAAAGAATCACTGTATTACGAAAGCATGAAAAACAGCGGGCAACTGCCTATAATGGGAGTCAACACTTTTCTTTCGAAGAGTGGTTCTCCCACCATACTCCCTGAAGAAGTCATCCGCAGCACCGAAGAAGAAAAACAGAATCAGCTGAGAGAATTAAACCGGTTTCACCAAAGGCATGCTGATCAGGCCGAAGAGGCTTTAAAACGATTAAAAGAAACGGCCTTATCGAACAAAAATGTTTTTGAAGAATTGATGGAGACAGTAAAATATTGTTCAATGGGCCAGATCACCAGGGCATTGTATGAAGTTGGAGGCCAATACCGCCGTAACATGTAGCTCAACATCCAAGGTTGCTCAGTAATGGCCGGCATAATTCATGTTTTTTAGGCAAGCCACTTGGGACAGCGACCGCATAGTAGGGAAAAAAGACAACTTTTATTTCATGACCTAAAAACCTTAAAGATTTAAAAATCCATATTTGAATTCTTCTGTATGTAAAAGAGAATTCAAAAATTAATATAGACTATTGGTTCTATTAAAGTTGCCAAATAATTGGATCCATGATTTTTTTTACACATTTTCAACTAAAAGATAAAGAAAGAATATGGCAAAAACAGTTGTACAAATCAGAATTATCAACCAATTGAGCCATTTCATTTTAATTGATAAAACAAGCTCCCTATTTACTTTTTCTGTTCGGGCATGTGTGACTGCCATTAAATTTAGAACAATAGCAGCTAAAGGTCCAATCGTAAGTAGCATTCTGATTATCCAGTTGAGAATGGAGTTGTCCCCATATTTCTGATCAATCACACCAACCCACTCATATACGGAAGTGAGAAAGCCAAAGTCAATTTGCATATAATGTTTTAAAACAACACCACTGAGAAATAAAAACGGTAATACAAGAAATACGGCTCCTGCAATAGCTGATTTCCTAGTATTTAATAAGGTTAACCTAAATTCTCTTTGATGTTTACTCACATCAACGGATGGCTGTTCTATATTTCTCATGATATCGTCCATTTTATTATTGCTACTCATAAACTTACAATTCACAGAAGAAAAAAAGCTTGCACTAAAGTTGCTGTTTAAGAAGTTTCAGACCCCTTGATAAAAGCGACTTGATTGTACCTTCCGGCTTATTCAAAATGCTGCTTATCTCCTTGATTTTCAATTTTTCAAAATATTTTAAAGCAATTACCTCCTGGTATTTAACCGGTAGTTTTACAACTTCATACTGTACCCTAATAAACGTTTCATGCTTTTCCATTTCATGCTCTGCGGCTTCCTTTTCCAACAGTAAAGCTGTTAGCTTGGATGCTTTCACTTTAGAACCATCAATTTCATTAAGCAATGTTGGCCGATATTTTTTTGAGCGAAAGTGGAGCTTGATTTCGTTTGTTGCAATTCTGTATAACCAGTTCTGGATAGGCACTCCTTTCCAAACAAACTTATTGAGCTTAGTATTAAAGACCAGGCAGCCCCCTAACTTGGGGAACCAACTCCTGAGCCAGTCCGATGCAAATCTGTGAATCTGTTTCACTTTCTTAGGGTCTTTTGTTGCATGGCCTATAGGTATATTGTCCTGCTTTCTGGAACAGTAAACTCCAGATTATTATTATTACTACATCTCTCAAAATAGAATCTTAGTTCTTCTAACCTTTCGCTAATTAAAAGTTAATCTCTTTATAACTTGATGCCTTTACCCTGAAAATCACATCTGCACGCCAACCTGTAACGAACACAAAGCCCTTGATTATTATACACTTATACAAAGCAGCTTGAATAACAACAAACTGTTTACATTACTTTTTTATTATTTCTCAACACTTGATTGGCATAATTTTATATCTTTCAACCAATATTTGCCCCAAACTAACTATATCAAAATAAAAATTAATGAAAAAACCGCACCTGATCGTTCTTACACTATGTCTCCTGGCATTTGTTCCCCTCAAAGCTCAAGACCTTTTAATAAAAAATAATAACGACAGCATTAGCTGTATTGTAAAAGAAATTGGCGATGAAGATATCAAATACATTAATCCGGAAATTAGCGAAACAATACTTTTTGGCGTTAATAAAGATAAAGTACGTAAAATAGTATTTGCTAACGGGAAGGAGTTGGAGTTTTCGGAACATATGTTCGACCCCAATAATTATGTGACAGATAAAAAACATAATATTAAAATAAATTTTTTATCCCCACTTTTTAACAGCACCAATATTAGTTACGAAAAAAGCATTGCTCCCGGCCAAAGTTTTGAAACCGCACTCGGAATTATCGGTGCCGGCTGGGACATTGGGGAGAATGAAGAAACGGGCATTTTTGTTAAAGTCGGATACAAATTCATAAAGAGCCCGGATTATTATATCAAGGGTCAGCGCTTTGCCCATATTTTAAAAGGAGCCTACATTCGTCCCGAAATTGCTTTTTCACACTACAGTTATAAAAATTATTTTTATAATAATTGGGACGAAGAGCGGGTGAGTGATACAAATACCATGTTTGCCATATTGTTAAACATTGGTAAACAGTGGGTTTATGAAAGTGGCTTTGTGGTGGATTGGTTCGGTGGTGTTGGATATGGCTTTGGCAAGGACAATAAAGATTTTGGTCTGCATAAAGCTTTTATAGGTGGTGTGGACGAATTTCCACTGGCAGTTACAATGGGACTTAGAGTTGGCTGGAACTTTTAAAGATATCTTATGGAAATAAATATAGAAACAGGCTGGAGACAACTGTTGGAAGCAGAATTTGAAAAACCTTACTTCGTTGCACTAAACCAATTTTTAGAACAGGAGTATAAAAATGAAACGGTATTTCCACCTAAAAACCAACTATTCAATGCTTTTAATCTTTGTCCCTTAGATAAAACCAAGGTTGTAATTCTTGGGCAGGATCCTTATCATGGTGTAAATCAGGCACACGGCCTATGCTTTTCGGTAAACAATGGCATTAAAATTCCGCCATCACTCAAAAATATTTATAAAGAAATTTATTCTGATTGTGGTACAACACCCCCCCTAAGCGGAAACCTGGAAAGATGGGCGCATCAGGGAGTGCTTTTATTAAATGCTACGCTAACGGTTAGGGCACATCAAGCGGGCTCGCATCAAAAACAAGGATGGGAGATATTTACAGACAGCGTTATACAGTATCTAAGCAACCAAAAAAAGAATATCGCTTTTTTACTCTGGGGTGCTTATGCGGGTAAAAAATCTGCTTTGATAAACTCCAACGACCACCTTATCTTAAAATCGCCACACCCCTCTCCCCTATCGGCTCATCGCGGTTTTTTTGGCAATAAGCATTTTAGCCAAACCAATGCTTTTTTAAAAAACAAGGGGCTTGACCAAATAGAATGGTAAGTTCAAAGGCTGTTCCGTTTTTACCTACGGAACGCGCTCCGAGATAATTGAACTATGTTTTTTGATAAGGTAAATGCCAGTTGGTCGCGAACGAAGATTGAATTAGTTTTTGAATTATTTGAGTTAAACGTCCAACATCTTTTTTTAACTAATTAGCAGATAAACTTAAGGTTACCATAACTTTTTACCCACTAATATAGTATAAGGACAAATGAAATGGGATTTTTGTAAATACAAAGCATATAATTACTGCAAAATGAAACCTCTTATATACTTTTTCTTTATAACCTGCTTTTTTCTGCCCAATTATGTTTTGGGTCAGGAAAAGCCAACTGCAACTATTAAAAGCGAAGACATTGCCTATTGCATAACAAATAAACAGAATGTAACAATAAGAGTTGAATTTGACAAAGGAGAACCTCCCTATTCCTTTGAATACAAAATAAATGAAAACTATTATTACCACGATGGGGGCGGAAATATAAATAACAATTGGTTTGAATGGACCATAAGCCCGTCGGAAACAAGCAACATTACCCTACTAGAAGTGTTTGACCAAAACTACCCGGCCACAGAACCTACCGAACCCGATGGCGACCTTAGCCCGTATAGAGGGGGATCCGATTTAATTTATGGAAGTATGGAGGTCAGGGTAGATACCATGCCGGTGGTGAATGCGGGGCCTGATGATGACATTTGTGGTTATACCTACACTTTGGCAGGAGAAGTTACCGGCCGTACAGATAAAATTTGGTGGTCCTATCCCAATACGGACGGAACTTTTAACGACAGCACATCGCTTGCTGCTGTATTTACAGGAAGCGAATCCGATGACTACCTGATAGCTTTAAATGCCAACAACGGAGAGTGCTACGCATACGATGAAATAGAAATAGAACTCAAAGGTAGGCCAACAGGTGAACTCACCGAAACCGACCCTTATGAGTTCTGTTCTACTGACGGTACAGCACATACACTTCCCGTTGAGGTAAATTTAACCGGTGTGAGCGATTTCACTTATACACTAAAAGATACGGAAGGAAATATTACGCAATCATTCAACGCCCTAAACGAAAACGATACGCAATTAATACCAGTTTCCCAAAGCGGTACTTTCACGCTCAATTCTATTGAGGACGGACAGGGATGCTTTGCCGAAGCAAAGGATATGCAAGGCTCCAGAATGGCCATCGACGTAAAACCCATTGTATTTGCCGGGGACGACGTAACTTCAAACTGCGGCCCCACCTACCAGTTAGCTGCATATAAAAGCGATATCACGACTGGCAAATGGACTTCTTCAACAAGTGCTATTACTTTTACCGACGACACAAAGCACAATAGCCTGGCTACAGCTACCTTTAACGCAAGTGACATCTACAAAGATGCAACCCTACGATGGACAGAGACCACCACCGACGAATTGAAGTGCGCAAGCTATGACGAGATAAATATCCGGTACGTTAAACTTCCCTCACTGACACAAAAATCCGTATCCAACGATATTATCTGTGAAAATAAATCGACCACACTCAGTTTTGACATAACGGGTAATTTCCCCTGTACCCTGCATTACAATCTGGATGGAGCATCCCTAAGCAAAATATTTAATTCAACAGAGGAGCAATTAACCATAGCCGGTACCGATTTAGAAATTGGAGACAACAATTTAAATATCACTAATATAACAGACGATTATGGGTGTAATTCGCCCTTAAACCTATCGCAAAAAATTGTTGTTGACCAAATGCCTTTGGCCAATGCCGGACCAGATACAGTTGTATGCGGAAAAATGGTGAATCTGGAGGCGGTACCTTCATTAGGTATATCCGGATGGATGCCGGCAAAAGGATTGTTTAGCGAAGCGGATGATCCCCATGCCAGTTTCACCGCCAACAATACCGGCACATTGCACTTAGTGTGGAAAGAAACCAATGGAGCTTGCTCAGATACAGATACGGTGCAAGTGGTATTTTTCGATGCCCCTTTTCCGGTAAAAGATACAAACGACACACTCCTCATTTACGCGGCCAAATCCGTTGAACTACCCGCATGGCCACTTGAGGTAGGTATCGGCCAATGGAGCATCATAGAACCCAATGTTAGCGGAGCATCCATTTCCAATCCTACTTTGCACAATGCCTCTCTTAGCAATTTAACCAATCAACAAGTATATAAATTGCAATGGAAAGCAGTATTGGAAGCCGCCCCGGAAAACTGCCGTGAAAAAACCTATGAGGTAATCGTTGATTCAAGACCGATGCTGGCGCCTACAGGTATATCGCCCGATGGCGACGGTATAAATGATGAACTGAAAATACTGGGTGCAAAGGAAAATAGCCAGCTGGCCGTATTCAACAAGCAGGGAAAATTGGTATTTAAAACTAATGCCTTCCATAATGCATTTAATTGGAAAGGAACAGACCAAAACGGGAGCACCTTGCCTCGCGGCACTTATTACTATGTTTATCAAGATGATGAGCGTACGGTTAAAAACTATTTAATCATCCGTTACTAACCAAACGAGCTGTCTAATAAGCCATTATATTATGAAGTATTTCATCCTTATACTAACTCTTCTTATTCTGTCGGCTAGCGATGCCCTTGCGCAAAGAGAGCTCAAAATGAGTCAATATATGCACAACCGCTACAGTATCAACCCGGCTTTTGGCGGTGCCCACGAATCTTTATCCATGTATGGCTCCTATCGTAAAAAATGGTTGGGCTTTGATGCTTCACCATCCGGCGCTTTATTTACGCTTAGCTCGCCCTTAAAAAAGGAAAATGTAGCTTTAGGTGCCCAATTTTTCAACGATAAATTTGGCGTATCTCAGAATACGGGCTTTAATCTATCCTATGCCTACAGGCTGAAATTAAACGAACACACCAAATTGGCCTTCGGTATTTCGGGTGGTATGGTCAATTACAAATCCAACTGGACAGATGTTATTTTGTCATCGGACAAAACCGACCCTCATTTTGCCAACATAGAACAAACAGTTGCCCCTTGGGTAAGTTTTGGAGCCGCTATCTATCACACCAAATATTTTGCCGGCTTATCCCTTCCGTCCCTGTTGTATCACGACAGGTACCAAACGGGCGAAAGCAGCTTGGATTTTGCCAAAATAGACTACTTGCTCACTGCAGGATACATGTATCACCTCAACGCAAATATTATGCTGCAACCATCCATGTTACTTCGCATCAATCCAAACGAAGAAACCTTTGTTGACATCAGTGCAACAGCTGTTGCAATGAACGCATTTATTTTAGGTGCATCCTACAGGACAAGCAACCAGATAATTGGCATTGTAGGATATCAAATTACGCCACAGTTCCGCTTTTCCTATAGTCTGGATTACGATATCGACCCTATCGGCACGTACAACAATGGAACACACGAAGTGGCTTTGCAAATTAACTTTGGTTATAAAACTAACTCCCCCGATCCAAAATTCTTTTAAGCCATGATAAAATATCTCTTCAAATATTATCTTACGCTTATATTGTTGTTTATGCTAACTGCACTCACAAAAGCACAAGATGTGAGTGTGGAGCGAATAGAGATTAACAGTAATCTAAAAAATGATATTGCTCCGTATGTGCTGGATTCTGTGTTGTATTTTTCATCGAATCGAAAACATGAAATGATTAAAACCTACCTGAACAATAATAAAGAATGGGTTTACCGCTTGTACAAAGCACCCCTGTTACCTAACGATGGCATGGGCAAGGAGAGCCTGGTACAAAACAATAGACTCTCCAAACTAAATACGCCCACCATAGCTTGGTCCGAGGATAAAAGCACCATCGTAATTACGCAAAACCAATATACCAGCCTAAAAAGGAGCAAAGGGCGCGAAAACCTCTTGGGTATTTATTTCATATCTAACCAGGATGGCCGATGGAGCCGTCCAACAGCCTTCCCACACAATTCGCGCAGGGATTATTCCAATGTTCATCCTACCATTACACCCGACGGTAAAACCATTTATTTTGTTTCAGATAGGGCTGGTGGGCTTGGCAAAGCGGACTTGTATGAGTCCACGTTTGAAAATGAGGAATGGAGTGTCCCTGTAAATCTGGGCAGCACAGTCAATACTGATGGTAACGAAGTATTCCCTTATTATCACCCATCAGGCAGATTATACTTCTCGTCCGAAGGGCATGGCAGTAGCGGTAAGCTGGATATTTTTTACACCACCAAATACCAGGGAAGATGGAGCACACCGGTAAAGTTGGAACACCCAATCAACAGTGAACACAACGATTTTTCGTGCTTTATTGATGCCTCGCAAACCACTGGGTATTTTGCTTCCGACCGTCAAGGCCAGGCCGACATTTATAAATTCTCTGACACCTACCCTGCGTTTCCGGAAGCACGGCCACAAGTGGAGGACGTGTTTTGTTTTACGCTCTTTGAGAATGGCCCCTATGTTTCAGATACCCTGCCCTATAAATACCAGTGGTATTTTGGCGATGGTGAAACAGCCAGCGGATTGGAGGTGGATCATTGCTTCCCGGGACCGGGAAAATACAACATTGAGTTAACCGTGCTGGATACCCTCACCAATACTGATTTATATACCGTAGCCAGCTATCCGCTTACCTTAGAACGCACCCAACAAATTATTGTTACCCTGCCCGATACGGTACGCGTAGGCATACCGGTGAATCTTTCTGCCGAAAATTCCGTACTAAAAGATTTTGAGCCCAATCAGTATTTTTGGGATTTTGGCGACGGGAATAAAGGAAAAGGTGTAAGGATTGACCATATTTTCCGGGAAAAGGGCATATACACTATTACCTGCGGAGCCATATCGAAAAATGACCCTACTAATAAAATGGGGTCTACCATACAAATTGTAGTTACCGATTAAATACAACATATGCGTACGATTTTATTTATTTTGCTGTTTTTACCATTCGCTTTTAAGGCCATATCGCAACCCGTACCGGCCTTAGACGAAAACATACCCTATTTGGTTACTTTTGGTAGCGAGGGCGATAAAGCCTGGGGCGATGACGACTATTGCCAGGTTATATTTTTTTCGGTGCCCAGAAATCATACCGAACCTATTTTTATAAGAGTGTACGATCCTGATACAGGGGGGGATCTGGACGAACAAAAAGGAGAGTGGGACACCCGGATGAAATATAGTGTGTATGGTGGCAAAGGGGCTTGCTCGCACGAGGATGCCAAAAGAATTAATTTAAGCGGAAGATTTAACAGTGGCACACTCCTGGCCACCAAAACATTTGGTGCCAGTCCGCGCTACAATAAAAGCTGGTACACCTTTGGCCCTATCAACCCATCGGAAGGCGAATTTTTACCCGATGAGTATGGAGGCTACGTGTTTAAGGTAATTGTGCAAGGCGTTGCCGGCGACGATGGTAATCTTTACCGTTTATTCCTGAGCAACAAACCCGATGAAAATCAAGCAGTTGAGGGCGCTTTTGCCTTTTATTATAAGTACAAGTTCCGCCTGCACGATAACGTAAACGAAGTGTCGCACATTTATCCTTTTATCGACGACAGAGTACAATCTATTAAGCAAAGCAACTTCGATTGGGACAATGACGGCTTTATACGAATCATTTCTGTAGCAAAAAATGGCGAAATATTAAAAACATCGGGCGATAACGAATGGGTTCAAAGCTTGCATAATATTCACGCAACGGAGAGAAATACATCCTACGACATACAGATTATAAAAGACAAAAGAGCCCAAATAAAAAATAACAATGTGGTTATTTATCTCGAAAATCAATATGGCGAACTAATAGAGTTTTACAGTGTACCCATTGGTGGTATCCCAAAATATAAATACAGCATAGGTATGAAACCGAAGACAATAAGAAACTAAGGGAATGAAGTATTTTATAAATAAAAACATGCCTACGGCCAGTGGTATCGGGTTAAGAATTGCAATGGATATTTTTAAGCAAATAGTGTTTATTGTTGGTTTTCTGTTCGCTCTGCCACCCCTAATATGTTCTCAATCATTCAACTTTAAAACTTTTGACTCGGATATGGGCTTGCCCCAAAATTATGCATATTCCTTAGCCGAAGACCTCGATGGCTATATGTGGATTGGAACTGGCGAGGGTTTGGTAAGGTACGATGGTATCGACTTTATAACCTATACACAAAACGACTCCTTGGCTTCTGATTTTGTTCGTTCTTTATTTGTAGATAAAGATGGAGTGCTTTGGGTAGGACACAACAACGGTACTCTCTCGTACTATAAAAATGGAGCGTTTAGCACAATACTCCCTGCAGAAAAAGCATCAAGCCCTATCGAAGATATCACCCAGGATAAGCTGGGCAACATATGGGCTACCGTTCAAAATAACGGCTTGCTGCGAATAGACCCTGAAAAAAATATCACCTCCTTTTTTCAGGAAAATTTGTTTGCCGATAAACTCTACTACAGCGTTGAAGCGCCCAATCCATTCAATATATTAATAGGCACTGCCGAAGGACTAATGCATTTGCATCTGGATGAAAAGGGCCAGGCCAAATCCTTAAGCACCGTTACCTCCATACCACCAACAAAAATTAACACCATAGTTAAGCGCAGAGCTATTGACAACGAGTATTGGATAGCTACTGAAGACCAGGGGTTTTATAAATACCGATTTAATAAGGGTACTACCACGCATTATGCCAGCAATAATTTATGTGTAAAATTTAACATCGAATACGAAAGCATACACGATATATACGAAGAACAAGATGGTAACCTGCTTTTAGCAACATGGGGCAAAGGGGTAATAAAGTTGTTCTTAGATGCCCGCACACAGTCTTTTGTACAATCTTTTAATTTTTCTACCGAGAATGGACTAAACCATGATTACATTAAGGATATATGGGGCGATAGGGAAGGAAACCTATGGTTTGCCACCTATGGCGGAGGCGTATCCTTACTGCTCGACGATTCCTTTGTTCACTACAAGCTTCAGGATATTGGCTTTAAAATGAGTAAGGCCAAATCTGTTATGGCTACATCAGGAAACTTATGGATAGGTTTAAACAACGGTGTACTTCGAACCGACCCCTTTTGTTTTTCAGATCACGAATATTATGATAGTCCATTAGGTGTTCCCAACGACGAAATAATTGCCATCCACTACGACAAGGATAGCACCTTATGGCTCGCTTCATTCAGTTCGGGTCTTTTTTATCGCGAAAAAGACAAGCTCCAATTTACAAAATACAAGTTCATCAAAGGCGTCAAGGATCCGGTTTTAAACGATATGGCCGTCTTAAACCAGCACATTTATCTGGCCACCACCGATGGTTTTTACAATGTAAACTTAAAAACCAAAGAGGCGAGCCTGCTTACAACACGAGAAAAACTGCCACACAACAACATCAACTTTGTTTATATCGACAAACAAAAAAACATTTGGATTGGGCCAAAATCAAGCGGCATATGCCGTGTTGATAGCAATGAGATAGAAGTCCATCGGCTTTGGCAAGCCCCTCTCGATATTTCCGGAATGACTTCCGATGCCGAGGGTAACTTTTGGCTCGCTACCATGGGTAAAGGCGTGATGAAATATAACCAGGATTCTATCATACAGATTATCGACATAAACGATGGACTCACAAAAAACTACTGCTACGATATAGTTTGCGATAAAAACCAAAAACTATGGGTGGCACATTGGCCCGGTATAAGTACGATTAACTTAAAAAACAATCAAATAAAAAAATATGATTTCAATGACCAAATGGGTGGCGACTTCTATAAACTGTGGGAAGATCAGGAAAACAATATTTGGTTTGCTTCAAGCAATGGAATAATCAAATACATTCCTGATCGGGATAAAATAAACCTGACACCCCCGAAAATTAATCTGAACAGCATAAAAATTTCCGGCGAACCTTACCCCTTAGATCAAGCCATAAAACTACCCTACCCGTATAACAAAAAATACTCCAAGCTTCGATTCGATTTTACCGGCATCAGCTTTAAAGATCCCAATGCCGTAACCTACCAGTACAAGCTTGAAACCAAAGGGGAAGATCAATCCGATTGGGTAGACATAGGAAACACCAAATTCAGGGAATATGAATTTTTACCCGATGGTGAGTACAAATTAAAGATCAGGGCTTTTAATGGCGACGGCATAGCAAGTATAACTCCCATAACCGTTCCCATTGAAATAGCCAGTCCCGTATGGAAAAAATATTGGTTTTACCTTCTGCTCATTACCTTTATCGGACTGCTGTTCTATTGGATAGTTAAACTCAGAGAGCGCCAATTGAGGTTGCAAAAAGAAGAACTGGAAAGAGAGGTGGATTTACAAACCGTTATTTTGCGTAAACAAAAAAATGAAATTGAACGCAAAAATATTGACATTACCGCAAGTATAAACTATGCCAAGCGTATTCAAAGTTCTATACTGCCTCCGATTAGTGCTTTAAAAGATACTTTTAACGAATCCTTTATATTTTTTGCACCAAGAGATATTGTAAGTGGCGATTTTTATTGGTACACTAAGCATAAAGATAAGTTTATTTTGTGCTGTGCCGATTGTACCGGACATGGCGTACCAGGGGCATTTATGTCAATGATTGGAACTACCCTGCTAAACGACATCAACAAAAGAGGAGATATAGCATCGCCGGCCGACATATTGGAAAAATTAGATAGCAACATTAACACTTTGCTACAACAAGATAATGAGAATAATGCACCCGATGGAATGGACATCTCAGTTATTGAGATAAATTTAAAAAGTAAAAAGGTTAGATTGGCCTCTGCCAAACGCCCGGTTTTTTTATATATCAACAAAACCCTGACTACCTATAACGGTACACGCCGAAGCATTGGAGACGACAAAGTAGCCGAAAAAACCAAATTTGTAAACTACGAATACGACTGCTCAAAAGGCGATTCTGTATACCTCTTTACCGATGGCTATACAGATCAGTTCGGTGGTCCCAAAGGTAAAAAAATGATGAAGGTGGGTGTGACTAAATTGCTCCAAAAAATACACGAAAAACCAATGGACAAGCAAGGCGAGTTGATCGGTGATTACTTTAACAATTGGAAAGGAGATTTGGATCAGATAGATGATGTACTATTTATGGGAGTACGATTATAGGAAATTAAGCAAAGTACTTTTAAAACACGCAAAAAGTATTTTAACCCAGTATTAAAATCACTGCTGTCATGCATTCTCTTATCCCGTTAGTTGAAGTGAATAACATTAAAACTGTATATTTATACAAATATACAATGCCCTCTTCAACAAGCAAATAGACACTCCCATAAAATAGAACAAGTAAAATACTAGTGGGTAATGAAAAAAAAATGTATAATTTTTCATTTTTCTTTTGGAGATTAAAAAAAATCTCTACATTTGTAACCGTTACCTATCAGTAGAAATGAAAATGAAAAATATATTTTCCCTCATCGTCCTTAACGTTATTCTCTTGGTCATTACCAAGCAGAACTGAGGATGGTGTGTAAAAAATAATTATTACAAGAATTTATTTAAGCCTTTCTCAATAGTATGAGGAGGGCTTTTTTTTTAGATGTTACATTACAATGAAAAATAAACTAAGAAGTGCAACAACAACCGAAGGACGGCGTATGGCCGGGGCGCGTAGCTTATGGCGCGCAAACGGTGTTAAGGAGGAGCAGTTTGGCAAGCCAATGATTGCCATCGTTAACTCATTCACGCAATTTGTTCCCGGACACGTACATCTGCACCAGATTGGACAGGAAGTGAAGCGAATGATAGAGGCACAAGGTTGTTTTGCCGCTGAGTTTAATACCATTGCTGTTGACGACGGTATCGCTATGGGACATGATGGCATGTTGTATTCCTTGCCCTCGCGCGATGTAATTGCCGATAGTGTAGAATACATGTGCAACGCACATATGGCCGATGCCATGATTTGTATAAGCAACTGCGACAAAATAACGCCGGGAATGCTTATGGCAGCCATGCGCTTGAATATTCCAACAATTTTTGTTTCGGGCGGACCAATGGAAGCCGGAAAGGTTGGTGACAAAGCGCTGGATCTGGTAGATGCGATGGTAATGGCAGCCGACGATACCGTTTCAGATGCCGAAGTGTTGGCTGTAGAAGAAAACGCCTGTCCCACTTGCGGTTCCTGCTCCGGAATGTTTACAGCAAATTCAATGAACTGCCTCAACGAAGCCATTGGTTTGGCTTTACCGGGCAATGGCACCATTGTGGCCACTCACATAAACAGAAAGCACTTGTTTGAACAGGCTGCTAAAATAATTGTTGATAATACCTATAAATACTATAGAGATGGCGACGATTCGATATTACCACGCAATATTGGATCGCTCAGTGCCTTTAAAAATGCCATGACATTAGATGTGGCCATGGGCGGATCTACCAATACCGTACTGCACATCCTGGCTATTGCACACGAGGCCAACCTGAATTTTACCATGGATGATATCGACCAAATATCGCGAAACACCCCTGTACTCGCAAAGGTAGCGCCAAACTCCGACTATCATATCGAGGACGTGAACCGGGCCGGTGGCATATTGGGTATTTTGGCCGAACTCGACAGAGGTGGATTGATTGACAGCAGTGTGTGCAGAGCTGACGGGCTTACCCTTAAACAGGCTATGGCACAATATGATGTTACCAATCCTCAGATCTCCGACAAAGTAAAAAGTATTTATACAAGCGCCCCGGCGGGTATTCGCAACCTGACCATGGGCTCGCAAAAGACCCATTATGCCAAGCTCGATCTCGACAGAGAAAAGGGCTGTATCCGATCAGTAAAAAATGCTTACAACAAAGATGGCGGTTTAGCTGTTCTAAAGGGTAATATTGCCACTGATGGATGTGTGGTTAAAACGGCAGGTGTGGACGAGTCAATTTTTAAGTTTAAAGGAAAAGCAAGGGTTTACCAATCGCAAGATGATGCCTGCGACGGAATTTTATCGGGTGAGGTTAAGGCCGGAGATGTGGTGGTGATTGTGTACGAAGGCCCCAGAGGTGGCCCCGGCATGCAGGAGATGCTCTATCCTACATCTTATATTAAATCGCGTCATCTGGGCGAAAAGTGCGCCTTGATAACCGATGGCAGATTCTCCGGAGGTACCTCTGGCCTGTCTATTGGCCATGTGTCGCCCGAAGCGGCAGCAGGTGGTGCCATAGGCCTGGTGCATACCGGCGATGAAATTGAAATAAATATTCCCGAGCGATCTATCAACGTATTAGTTTCCGACGAGATACTGGCGCAAAGGAGAAAAAACGAAGAAGCCAAAGGAAATAAAGCCTATGTACCCGATCCCCGCCCCCGCCGTGTAACCGGTGCACTTAGGGCCTATGCCAGCTTAGTAAGCTCCGCCGATAAAGGAGCTGTAAGGATGATTTAAACAAGATAAAAGATAATAATCTAATAATCTAAATAACTATGGAACCACGAAGCCAATTACTCATGGAGAAGAAAAAAAATGAAAAGGAGATACTTTCCGGTTCTGAAGCCGTGCTTCGCTCATTGCTATGTGAGGGTGTAGATTTAATATTCGGGTATCCGGGCGGAGCAATCATGCCTGTTTATGACGCCCTATACGATTATCAGGATAAATTGCACCATGTGCTCACCCGCCATGAGCAGGGAGCCGTTCATGCCGCCCAAGGATATGCAAGGGTAAACGGTAAAGTGGGAGTAGCCTTCGCTACATCGGGTCCCGGCGCCACCAATCTGGTTACCGGAATAGCCGATGCCATGCTCGATTCCACACCCCTGGTGGTTATCACAGGGCAGGTGGCCTCGCCACTTCTGGGCTCCGATGCCTTTCAGGAAATTGACGTGATAGGCATTACCCAACCCATTACAAAATGGAACCATTTGGTAAAAAATGCAGAAGAAATACCGGAGGTTATTGCCAAAGCCTTTTACATTGCAACCACCGGACGTCCCGGGCCTGTGGTAATCGACATTACCAAAGATGCACAATTTGGGAAGGTAGCATTTGATTATAAAAAAATTAACTACATAAGAAGTTACACCCCGGTACCTGTTACAAAAATAGAATCGATACACGATGCAGCCGACTTAATCAATGCAGCAAAAAAACCAATGGCTTTGGTTGGCCAGGGCGTAATTTTGGGACATGCCGAAGAGGAACTGAAAGCTTTTTTAGACAAAACAGGCATCCCCGCCGCCTGGACTCTTCTGGGGCTTTCGGCCATGCCTACGGATTACGAACTGAATGTTGGCATGCTTGGTATGCACGGTAATTACGGGCCCAACCTTAAAACCAACGAATGTGATGTACTGATTGCTATTGGCATGAGATTCGACGATAGGGTTACAGGCGATGTGAGCAGTTATGCCACCCAAGCCAAGGTAATTCACTTAGAAATTGATCCGGCCGAAGTAAATAAAAACATCAAAGCCGACGTGGCCGTGCTGGGGAGCGTAAAAGACACCCTGCCAGCGTTAACCGCAGAGCTTAAGCCAAACAAGCACCCCGAATGGCTATCTGAGTTTAGGGCTTGTGATAAAATTGAAACGGAAAAAGTGATTACCAACGAGGTGTTCCCCACACAAAAAGGAATGACAATGGGAGAGGTAATTCATAAAGTATCCAAGGCATTCAACGACGATGCCGTTTTAGTAACCGATGTAGGACAACATCAAATGATGGCTTCACGTTATTTTAACTTTAAACAAACACGTAGCAACGTAACTTCAGGTGGTCTTGGCACTATGGGCTTTGGACTTCCGGCTGCCCTGGGGGCAAAGCTGGGGGCACCCGACCGTGAGGTATGTGTTTTTATTGGCGATGGTGGCTTTCAGATGACTATACAGGAACTGGGTACTATTTTCCAAACCAAAGCCAAAGTTAAAATTATCATCCTCAACAATAACTTTTTAGGTATGGTTCGCCAATGGCAAGAGTTGTTTTTTGATGGCAGATATGCATCAACAGAACTTGTTAATCCTGATTTTCAGATGATAACCAAAGGCTACGGTATCGAAAGTGTTCTGGTGGAATCGCGCAACAAGCTGGATGAAGCTATACAGCGTATGGCTAATCATGATGGGCCTTTCTTGCTCGAAGTAAAAGTTGAAAAAGAAGGCAACGTTTTTCCAATGGTACCAGCAGGAAGTTCCGTTTCCGATATACGTTTGGAGTAATTAATCAGTTACACATTTAAAATTAAATGCCATGCAGCAAGAATTCACCTTAACCATATTTTCCGAGAACCACGTAGGTTTGCTCAATCAAATAACAACTGCTTTTACCCGACGAAGCATCAATATTGAAAGCTTAAATACTTCGGAATCGGCTTTGGAAGGGATACATAAATTTACCATAGTTGTATATTCCACCAGAGAGCAGATAGAAAAACTGAGAGGTCAGTTGGAGAAAAAAATCGATGTGCTCAAAGTATTCGTGTTCACAACCGACGAAATAATTCATCAGGAGCTGGCACTCTACAAAGTACCCACCGAGGCCTTGCTATCGGGCAACGAAATTGAACAGCTCGTACGCAGCTACGGTGCTCGTATTATGGAGGTAACACCCGATTATACAGTCATACAAAAAACAGGACACAAATCCGAAACACAAGAGCTTTTTGTAAAGTTAGATAAATATGGCGTACTGCAGTTTATTCGTTCAGGCAGGGTGGCCATTACCAAAGTTCGCGAAGAACTTTTAGAAAAATATTTGAAGAAGCTGAGAATTGACAATAAAATTAAAGGCATAGAAACATATTAAATTAAGATAGGAACGAGGTCATATCCCGGCTTCGTCCATTTAAACACAAAAAAGCATTATGAGCAATAGAGTTTATATTTTCGACACCACGTTACGGGATGGAGAACAGGTCCCGGGTTGCCAATTAAACACTATCGAAAAAATTGAAGTGGCCAAGCAACTCGAAAAATTGGGTGTAGATATTATTGAGGCCGGGTTCCCTATTTCAAGTCCGGGTGATTTTAATTCGGTGGTAGAGGTTTCTAAAGCAGTTAGCAACCCTGTTATCTGTGCACTTACAAGAGCCGTTAAAAAAGATATTGAAGTAGCCGCTGATGCGCTTAAGTTTGCCAAACGAGGGAGAATACACACGGGCATAGGCACTTCACCTTATCACATCTACCAAAAATTAAACTCCAATCCCGACGAAATTATTGAACGCGCCATTGCAGCGGTAACGTATGCACGTAAATTTGTAGACGACGTAGAGTTCTATGCCGAAGATGCCGGACGCAGCGACAACGAATACCTGGCGCGGGTTATTGAGGCAGTAATTGGTGCCGGTGCAACAGTTGTTAATATCCCTGATACTACGGGTTATTGTTTGCCATTGGAGTATGGTGCTAAAATTGCTTATTTAAAAAACAATGTGCCCAATATCGACAAAGCCATTATCTCTACCCACTGCCATAACGATTTAGGAATGGCCACAGCAAATACCCTGGCCGGAGTAGTAAATGGAGCACGACAAGTAGAGGTAACATTAAATGGTTTGGGTGAGCGTGCCGGAAATACGGCACTCGAAGAGGTGGTAATGGCGATGAAATCGCATAAAGACCTCAACTATACAACAGGTATTGATGCCAAACAAATTATTAAAACCAGCAAATTGGTATCTACTTTGATGCGAATGCCGGTACAGGCCAATAAAGCCATTGTGGGTCGAAATGCTTTTGCACACTCGTCGGGCATACACCAGGACGGAGTACTGAAAAATCGCGAAACCTACGAGATTATTGACCCCGCAGATGTGGGCGTGAAGGAATCGAGTATTGTACTGACCGCAAGAAGCGGAAGAGCCGCCCTTAAGCATCGCCTCGATGTGTTAGGCTATAAACTCTCTCCCGAAAAATTGGATCATGTATATAAAAACTTCCTGGTATTGGCCGATGCCAAAAAAGATATTTCGGATGAGGATTTAGACGTGTTGGTAGGACACGAAAAAAAGGAAGAACGGCTGCTTAAGCTGGACGAGTTTCAGGTAATTTGTGGAAAATCATGTATTCCAACAGCTACCGTTACCATTAATTACAATGGTAAAATAATGACGGAAACTGCCACAGGTAACGGGCCGGTTGATGCGGCTTTTAACGCTATCAAAAAAATGATACCCGTAAATGTGGTGTTAGAAGAATATTTGGTACAAGCTGTTACACGAGGTTCGTCCGAAATAGGTAAAGTACATGTACAACTCGCCGACAACGGCCGAACGGTTCATGGCTTTGGAGCCAACGTTGACATACTCACTGCTTCGGTATGGGCTTATTTAGATGCCCTTTCTAAAGTGGTTTAATCCATAAATGTATTAGCATCAAGTATCAATAATAATGCACTTGAGAATAAATAACATGCGGATACTTTGTACTTGATACTATTTTTATTAAAAACTTTAAACAGAAAATAAATTGGCTAGTAAAACACTTTTCGACAAAATTTGGGATATGCACGAAGTGAAGACCATCAAGGATGGCCCTTCCGTATTGTATATAGACAGACACTTGATTCACGAGGTAACCAGTCCACAGGCATTTGCCGGTCTAAAAGAACGCGGCATAAAGGTATTCCGTCCGGAAAAAACCTTTGCCACCCCCGATCATAATATCCCCACTATCAATCAGCATTTACCCATTGCCGATAAAATATCGCGTTTTCAGGTAGATACCTTAACCAAAAACTGCGAAGAAAATAATATTAAGTTGTTTGGTTTGTTGCATCCAAAAAATGGTATAGTACACGTAGTGGGTCCTGAAAATGGGATCACACAACCGGGCATGACCATTGTTTGCGGCGATAGCCACACTTCTACGCATGGTGCTTTCGGTAGTATTGCCTTTGGTATAGGTACATCCGAAGTGGAGATGGTGCTGGCCACGCAATGCATATTGCAGCCTCGTCCAAAAACCATGAAAATAAATATTGATGGTAAGCTTGATAAGGGTGTAACAGCAAAGGATTTGGTACTATATGTTATCGCACAACTAACAGCGAGTGGTGGTACCGGTTATTTTGTGGAGTTTGCCGGCTCGGCCATCCGCGACCTGAGCATGGAGGCCCGTATGACAGTGTGCAACATGAGTATAGAAATGGGAGCCCGTGGTGGACTTATTGCCCCCGACGAAAAAACATTCGCCTATGTTAAAGACAGAGAGTATGCACCTAAAGGAGCAGACTGGGATGTGGCCGTTCAAAAATGGAAAGCCCTGGCAAGCGACAAAGATGCAGTTTACGACAAAGAATATTACTTTGACGCGGCCGACATTGAACCAATGATTACCTACGGAACCAATCCAGGTATGGGCGTTGGCATTACGCAAAGCATACCTACGCTCGATTCCATCGAAGAATCTTCGCAAAAAAGCTACCTCAAATCTTTAGAGTACATGGGCTACGAACCGGGCGAAGAAATGCTGGGTAAAAAAGTAGACTGGATATTTGTGGGTAGTTGTACCAACGGCCGAATTGAGGATTTACGTGTGTTTGCCAATGCCGTAAAAGGTAAGAAAAAAGCAGAAGGACTTACCGCTTGGATTGTACCCGGAAGTCAACAAGTTGAAAAGCAAGCAGTTGAAGAAGGGATAAAAGATGTATTGGAAGACGCTGGTTTTGAATTGCGCCAGCCCGGATGTTCGGCCTGCCTGGCTATGAACGATGATAAGGTACCTCCCGGTAAGTACGCCGTGGCTACCAGTAACCGTAATTTCGAAGGCAGACAAGGGCCCGGTGCACGCACATTACTGGCCAGCCCATTAACTGCAGCAGCCTGCGCAACTAGTGGTGTTATAACTGACCCTCGTACTTTATAAATTTTAAAATAATTAAAAATGCCAATAGATAAATTCACTACCATAGAATCAACTTATGTTCCGCTTGCCATAGAAAATGTTGACACCGACCAGATTATTCCTGCGCGCTTTTTAAAGTCGACCACCAAAGAGGGTTTTGGCGATAACCTGTTTGCCGACTGGCGATACAATAAAGATGGTTCGCCTAAAGCAGATTTTGTTTTAAACAAACCCCAATATAAAGGGGAGGTTTTGGTTGCCGGTAAAAATTTCGGTTCGGGTTCGAGCCGCGAACATGCCGCCTGGGCCGTGCGTGGCTATGGTTTTAAAGTAGTGGTATCGAGCTTTTTTGCCGATATATTTAAAAATAACTCCTTAAACAATGGCGTATTGCCAGTTGTTGTAAGCGAAAAATTTTTGCAAGAATTGTTCGATGCCGATGCCGACAACAAAGTAATTGTTAACCTGGTAGATCAAACCATCACCAATAAAGCAAACGGAAATACCGAGTCTTTTGAGATTAACGGATATAAGAAAAATTGCCTGATCAATGGCTTCGACGATATTGACTATCTACTAAATATAAAAGATGAGATTGCAAATTACGAGTTAAGCAGGGCATAAGAGGTATATAGTAAGATATTTACACTATAATATCTGCCTGTAATAAACGCTCTTAATACGACCGACGAAAGCAGTACAACCGAATCCGATTCGGGATGCAAACCGAACTACAAGTCCCTCAACCCCAGCTTTAAATACAGGGTTGAGGGACCTAATTCACATAGTAAAAAGTAGCCGTTATCGTAACAGTTGGTACAAAAAGAGGCGTTTAATGGGCTGCCCCCGGGAATACAAATGATATGGATACAATGTTCGGCCGCTTGCATTAGTGCCGCGGCAGAGTAGCGATTGCCCTCGTGCAATGCTTCAACAACAGAGTAAGCCACCTGCTATTGGGTAAAATTTCCATTAATAATGGATATGCAATTATATATCGATATCAACTTAATTTGTGCCGAACCCTTATTGGCTTAGCATTATTCATCATTCTAATAATAAATTACCATGAAGATTGAAATAATGGATACCACCCTGCGCGATGGTGAACAAACCACCGGGGTATCGTTTAACGAAAGTGAAAAACTGGCCATTGCCGGACTTTTAATAGAAGAAATAAAGGTAGATCGATTAGAGGTAGCTTCGGCACGGGTTTCTGAAGGTGAGTTTTCTGCTGTGAAGCGTATCACCCAATGGGCAAAAAAACGAAACTGCCTGCATAAAATAGAGGTACTGGGTTTTATAGACGGCGAGGTATCGCTTAATTGGGTGCACGATGCAGGCGCAAGGGTTATCAATCTCCTTACCAAAGGGTCGCTAAAGCATGTAAAAAGCCAACTGCGAAAAACCCCGGAACAGCATATGAGTGATGTGAGGGAGGTAGTGCGTAAAGCCGAAGAGATGAATATTAGCGTAAATATTTATCTCGAGGATTGGAGCAACGGCATGCTAACATCGCCCGATTACGTGTATTACGTGATTGGCGAAATGAAAAAAATGAATGTTAAAAGGATTATGCTCCCAGACACCCTGGGGATACTTAATCCTGATCAAACATTTAATTTTTGTACTGATATGGTACAGCGATTTCCGGATACCCATTTCGATTTTCATGCCCATAACGACTACGATATGGCAGCCGCCAATGTTTTTTCGGCTTTAAAAACCGGTATCAAAGGCATCCATACCACCGTAAACGGGCTGGGCGAAAGAGCCGGTAATGTGCCACTTGCCAGCGTCATAGGCGTACTTAACGATCATCTCAAACTCCCGAATCAGATTAACGAGTCGAAGATAACACAGGTAAGCAAAATGGTAGAGCAATTCTCCGGATTGCGGATACCCGAAAACAAACCCATAACCGGTTACAATGTATTTACTCAATGCAGCGGGGTACATGCCGATGGCGACAGCAAGGATAACCTGTACTTTAATAACCTGATGCCCGAACGTTTTGGGCGCAACCGCAGATATGCCCTTGGTAAGACTTCGGGAAAGGCCAACATTAAAAAGAACCTGGAAGAGCTTGGCATTGAACTCAATGCGGAGGATATGAAAAAAGTTACCCAAAGAGTAATTGAATTGGGCGATAAAAAGGAAACCGTAACGATTGAAGATCTTCCGTTTATAATTTCCGACGTTTTAAAAAGTTCTACAGTTCGCAATACTATTAAAATACGTAACTATAACCTTTCGCTGGCACACGATCTTAGGCCGCTGGCTTCTATTAGCATTGAAATCAATGGAAAAAGATACGACGAAACCGCTGTAGGCGACGGACAGTACGATGCCTTTATGCGAGCCCTATGGCGAATTTATACCAAACTAAATAAAGTGCATCCGGTTTTGGTGGATTATTGGGTGACCATACCTCCGGGTGGAAAAACAGATGCCCTGGTGGAAACCGTGATTACCTGGGATTATAAAGGTGCTGAAATCATTTCGCGTGGTCTTTCTGCCGATCAAACTGAATCGGCCATTGAAGCTACCATAAAAGTGCTTAACGTTATAGAAGAGGGCGCTGTAGGTCGTAAATTAGCCTGGAAAGAGAAAGTGGAGGAGTGAGAAATAAGTACCAAGCAAATGAGTACAACGTATCATATCAAAATTTATGATAGATAATTAATTGATAATTAGGGCTATTGAGGTTGCCATGAAAAGTAAAGCGGTACTTGAACCGGTATTTAAAATATACTCGCAATCACCTTAGCAAAGGTCGCAACAGGCTAATAATTAATTAAAAGATTATACCTAAAAACGAAATAAATACTTTGCCTGCATTGCAAAAATATATTGAACAGCAGATTAGCATAGTGCAATTGCTGCTGACTTAAAATAGGTAGTGCAGAATGACCAATAGAAAGCCAATAGTTGGCTAATAAACGCTGATTAATGAGAAAAATTAATCAGATATATCTAAGATGTAAATCATCGCATATCCTGATACTTGTATCTTGATACTAAAAGCAAACATAATGAAACTAAACATTGCAGTATTGGCCGGTGACGGTATCGGCCCCGAAATTGTAGCACAGGCACAAAAAGTTATCAATGCCGTAGCTACCAAATTTAACCACGAAATTAGCTATACACCGGCATTGGTAGGAGCCACGGCGATCGACCAGGTAGGCGATCCATACCCCGAGGCAACGCATCAGATTTGCATGGACTCCGATGCCGTGTTGTTTGGAGCCATTGGCGATCCCAAATTTGATAACGATCCCAAAGCCAAGGTACGACCTGAACAGGGTTTGTTGGCCATGCGCAAAAAACTAGGGCTCTATGCCAACATACGTCCCGTTGCTACATTTCCATCGCTGTTGGATAAAAGCCCCTTGCGTAAGGACATCGTGGAAGGAGCCGACTTACTGGTTGTTCGTGAGCTAACGGGCGGTATTTACTTTGGCGAAAAAGGACGTTCTGAGGATTTAAAAAAAGCTTTTGACACCTGTACCTATACCACCGACGAGATTGAGCGAATCCTAAAGCTCGCCTTTGCGTATGCCGCCAAAAGAAACAAAAGGCTAACTATTGTTGATAAAGCCAACGTACTGGCCACCTCGCGTTTGTGGAGAGAAACTGCGCAAGCCATGGAGCCGGACTACAAAGATATTGAAGTAGATTACATGTTCGTTGACAATGCTGCCATGCAATTAATACAATGGCCTAAAAAGTTCGACGTAATGGTAACCGAAAACATGTTTGGAGATATCCTTAGCGACGAGGCTTCGGTAATAACCGGATCATTAGGTTTGTTGCCATCTGCATCGGTTGGTGTGCACACCTCCGTTTTTGAGCCTATCCACGGTTCGTACCCGCAAGCAGCAGGCAAAAATATTGCCAACCCGGTAGCTACTGTCCTTTCGGCCGCCATGCTGCTGGAGTCCTTCGATTTATTAGAGGAAGCCGAGCTAATTCGTCAAGCCGTCAATAAATCGCTGGAACAAGGTATTGTTACCGAAGACATCAGCAAAGAAAAGCCATATAAGACTTCGCAAGTGGGCGACTGGCTGGCCAGTTATATTACGGGATAATGGCATAGCGTGTAAAGCCCAGTGTAAGAATTTTTACATGCGCTAAATAATTAGGGATGGTATCAATTGGCTTCATGGCAAGTTAATTACCATCCCTTTTTATGCGCTCTGCATGCAACTTGGCATGCTCACGATAATTACTTTGTGCAGCCTGTAATTCGTAATTGTATTTAGTAGAACGATCTTCAGCAAATTCATCCTAAATCAACAAACGCTTACAACACCATCTCCAACTTAAAGCGCTCTCCGGCCTGTATTCCTTTTTCTGTTTGAACCAAGGTACAGCATTCATTGTAAAGGTCGTGCTCAAAAAACAAGATATAATTATTTTCCACAGCTTCTTTTAAAAACGCTCTTTTCTCGTTCATGGAGCCAACCGGATCTACATCGTAGGCCGCCACCCAAGCCTCGGGAATACTCGCCATCACCGGAAACAGATCGGCCGTATAAACAATGGTTTTATCATGGTATTTTATTATTGGTATGATTTGTCCTTTGGTATGGCCATTGAAAATTCGCATTTCTATCTGTGGGCTAAGCCATCCATCTTCTTTAATTAGATTTAAAAGACCTGCTTCACGAATCGGCAGAATATTTTCTTTAAAATAAACCGATCCTTCCCGCACATTGGGATTATTAAAGTTCTCCCATTGCGCTTCACTCAGCCAATACCTTGCATTGGCAAAAGTAGGCAACAAGTTACCATCTGCACCTTTTTGCACAGCACCACCGCAATGGTCGAAATGCAAATGGGTAAGGATAACATCCGTAACCTGATCATAGCTCACATTAATAGCCTTTAACGATTTATACAATGAATCATCACCGTTTAAATGGTGATAGGAAAAAAACTTATCGCTTTGTTTGTCACCCAGCCCTGTATCGATCAGAACAATTTTATTGTTAGTTTTTATCAATAAGCAGCGCATCGTTAAGTTCACATAATTATCCGCATTAGCCGGATACTTTTTTTGCCACATTACCTTGGGCACAACACCAAATACGGCACCGCCATCGGCCATAAAATTGCCGGTTTCTATTTTAAATAATTGCATTTGAATGATTATTATATGTAGAAGTTACTCCCCGCCTCCGGGTACATATTTATGGATAATATTTAGCAGATCATGATAACCGATAGGCTTGGCAATATAATCGTCGCAACCTGCCTCACTTGATTTCTCCCTTTCTTCGGACATGGCGTAAGCTGTTTGTGCAATAACAGGTACTTTATTATTGATTTTTTTTATTTCACGCGTAGCAGCATAGCCATCCATTTCGGGCATTTTTATGTCCATCAGTACCAAGTCGATATTGCCTATACGCTTAAACGTTTCAACCGCTTCAACACCCGTACGAGCCCATATTAAACTGGCATTGGAGATAGAAAGAGCTACCTCAAGATACCTGAAATTATCCTCTTCGTCCTCTGCTATTAAAAACGTTTTACCTTCCCAATTATAAATATTAACCGGCTTTTTTTCTTCGTATTTGTAACTGGCGCTCCTTACCTTATGAAAAGGAAGTGTAAAAAAGAAAGATGTACCAACATTAGGCTCGGACTCTATCCATATTTTACCTCCCATCAGGTTCAGTAAATCTTTAACCAACGAAAGCCCTATTCCGGTTCCACCATAAAGAGTGTGTCGCCCTTCGGCCAGTTTATAAAACCGTTCAAACACACGCTCTTCCTTACCTACAGGTAAGCCTATACCGGTATCTTTTACGTAAAACTGCAGCAGTCCTTCGTTTTTAAGCTCATAACCAAACTCTACAAATCCCCTTTCCGTAAATTTTATACCGTTGCCCACTAAATTGGACAGTACCTGTTTTAACCGGGGGCCATCGGTGAGTACCATGGTATTTTTGTCGGCAATCCCTTCCTTTAGGTAAAGCTTAATATTCATCTGCCCCCTTCGCTTTATATCGCTGGAAAAGCTAGCATGCACCTCCTCCAATAAATCGTGCAAACACACGGCAGTATTACGTATCTGCAATTGCCCGGTGTCAATTTTCGATATATCAATAAGATCTTCGACAATGGTTAACAGATTTTTTACGTTTAGGTTAATCAGGTTTACAAACTCCTCTTTCTCGGGCGCACTTATTTCTTTGTGCGACAATAAGTTACTAAACCCTAATATGGCGTTCATGGGGGTTCGAATTTCGTGCGACATGTTGGATAAAAAAGAGCTTTTTAACACATCCGACTCCTCAGCTTTAACAATGGCGCGCATCAGCTTTTCGCGTTCTTGCCCAAGTATATTCTGGTACCTTAGTTCTTTTTTAAAGCTAAAGCTCATGCTATTTATAAACGAAACCAATGGAAAAAGGGTAGCTATGTTTATAAATAAAAAAATAATAGATAAATTGGTGTACTCTGAAAAACTCACATTCAGTAACAAAACGGCCGTGATAAGACGAGCATGGTGCAAAAACGCCACCAACACCAACATAGCCATGTTAAAAATTACCGAATACATGCCGGCAATCCGCCCCAACAACATTCCCGACAACATAGAGAACGAAAGCAACATAACCAGACCAAGGGATGCAGGACTTTGAAAAACAAAAAGCAAACCACCCACCAGATATACCAGAAATAAAACCCATATAACCCTTAAGCGAAAAGGAAAGGATTTTATCGTAGCTACAAATACAACACTCAAAAAAATAAAGCTGCTTATTACGGCCAACAGGTAGTTGCTGTTTTGTAAAAACGAGATGGTGTAAAAAAGATAAGCCATCAGCCCAATACCCATTAAGGCTAAGGTAAAATAATGGAAAACCCTTTCGCGCCAATAGTGAAAACCTCCCCCCGAAGGCACCGTTGTTGGCCCCAACTTCCTTTTAACCCATACGTTAAGTCTGCGTGCAGTTTTACTTTTTTCTGTTGTCATAAATAAAAAGGCAGGGAGTTTATAAATAGACCCTGCAGATTAATATAAAAACGCTCCATCTTAAGCTATAAAGATAAAAAAATCAATTTTATATCAAATTTGTATTCATCAAAAACTACTCCTGTCGAGTCAAATTATAAATTCTTGTAAAATAGCTTAGTAAAATCTTACCTATTTAATCCGGATAATTTAAGAATTTTTCCAGCTACGGTAATAACCACGTTTTAGAAAATAATCAACCACTTATATTTATTTCCTGCTCAATGGACAGTTGCTACAGATGTCAATATCTTGTTGCGCTTGCAACACCCGTCTTCTAAAGTACTTGAATTCGGTTTTATACCATATCTCCTTCAAGTTTTGTTGATTGGCATTTCCCATCACGTATTTTGCATCTTTATCGAAGCAACAGGGCACCACATCCCCTCGCCAGGTAACTACGGCGGAGCTCCAATGTTTCCAGCAACTGTTGCGCACTTTACCTTGGAGCTGCACCTCACCATCCCTTTGCACAGCATAGCGCGATAGTTTTTTTTGGGTAGGCAACAGTGCAGTTTTATTATTTACCCCATAAATCTGCGCTTTTTTAATTTCTAAACTATCCACACCCAAGTTAAATGCTATTTGCTTCATCTCCTTAATTTGATGTTGATTATAAGAAAAAGCCAAAAACTGAAGGCGGATGAGAGGATACCGCGAACGCGCTTCTTTTTTTGCCTTCACCAAATTTTCAATACCCTTAATCACTTTTTCAATATCGCCCCCTACCCTGTATTTTTCGTAAACACCCTGTGTACTGCCATCCATCGATACTACTATTACATCTAAACCACTTTGAATCGTTTTTTGGGCTTGCCTGTAATTCAGGAACTGTGCGTTAGTGGATGTTTCAACTACCAGCTCAGCTTTTTTAGCCGTCGTTACCAACTCAAAAAAATCAGGGTGCATGTACGGCTCGCCCTGAAAATATATATTTAAATGCCACAACGATTTAGCAGTCCCCTTAAGCATGTTTCTTAAGCTATCCACCGTTAACATACCTTTAGGGCGCGTCAGTATTCCCATGCCGGTAGGACATTCCGGGCACTTTAAATTGCAAATATTAATAGGCTCTACACTTAACGCCAGAGGCTGTCCCCACACACACGGTTTTTTAAGCAGTAAGCTAATCATATGCGAGCTTAACAATTTTGCCCCATTTATTAAACGTACAAAACTAAGTGTGCGCAGATAAGCCTGGGCTAAATATACCTGGGCTGCTAACTTTTTAATTGGCTTGTAATAAATCAAATACCTGATCGAGATTTGGGGATAATATAATTTCTGTTCTTCTGTTTTTCCTTCGGGCTTCGGGTGTAGGCGAGGCATCCACCGGCACATATTCGCTCCTGCCAGCGGCTATAATCCGTGTAGGGCTGATACTGGAGTTTTGTAGCAGGATACGCGTAACCGAGGTGGCTCTTTTCACACTTAAATCCCAGTTATCTAACAACACCGTACTTTTGTAGGGCACCTCGTCGGTATGACCTTCCACCAAAACCTTGATGTCCGGTTTTTGCTCCAGCACGCCGGCAATCTTTCTCAAGGCACCCACTCCCACTTCACTCACTTGGTAACTGCCCGATTTAAAAAGTAATTTCTCCTCCATAGAAACATATACCTTACCATTTTTTATATGCACCGCCAATTCATCACTCCCAAAATCGGTAAGGGCATTGGCCACGGCAGTTTGCAAGGCATTCATGAGCGAATCTTTTTCGTTCAAGGCCCTTTCCAGTTCATAAAGTCGTTTGTTTCTGCCTTCAAGCTCTTTCTCTACCGAGCGCAGGTTGGCCGATGCTCTTTCCAATCCCTGTTTTTTAATGGCCAACTCCCGTTCCGCTAATAACAATTGATCCTCGCGATCTTGCAATTGTTGGTGCAATTGCTGTAAATGTTGCAGCAACTCCGCCGATTCCGGCGAAGCATTGCCGGTTGAGGTATTTTGCAAAAAATCATTGTACTGGTTCATCAACTCCTTATTACGATTTTTTAAGCTCCAATTCTGCCTGGCCAAGCGAACCGTATCTTTTTCCAAGGCTTCTACTTTTTGCTTTAGACGTTTCACCTCAGCTTTTAACTCATTATTTTCTACCTCCATATTTTGGTGGTTCATTTCCATGCGCTTTAGGGCGGCACTATTTTCCCTATCTTTTTCTTGCAACTCCTGATATTGTTTTAAGGGAATACAAGAAGTACACACAGCCACTATTCCTCCAATTATCGCAATAATAATCTTATTCATATGTTTATAATTGATTTCATTTGCCATATAGCCTGCCCCGATTTTTTATCGGGGGAACTCGCCATTATAATCATTCCCCTTTGTGAGAGAAAACTCTCATGGCTCGTTTCATCTTTTCTTATTTTATCCGGGCTCAAATATCACCATTATTTTAACAAGAATAAAAAGAAGTTCTATTTTTTATGGGAGTTTAATTCGTCCCAAAACATTATATTTGTGGCCAACAGTTTTTAACACCAACAGCACAGAATGACAGAAGAAGGGCATAACTTACTACAACAGATCAACACCCCTGATGATTTAAGGAAATTCAGCGAGAAAGACCTGGCGCAAATTTGTGGTGAGCTCAGAGAATTCATCATCGATGCCGTGTCGTGCAATCCTGCACATTTTGGAGCCAGCCTTGGTGTAGTTGAATTAACTGTTGCACTGCATTATGTGTTTAATACGCCTTACGACAAGTTGGTATGGGATGTGGGGCATCAAGCTTATGGGCACAAAATATTAACCGGGCGAAAGAATGATTTTCATAGCAACAGAAAATATGGCGGCTTGAGTGGCTTCCCGAATACTTTTGAAAGTAAATACGATGCCTTTGGTGTTGGCCATTCCTCTACTTCTATTTCGGCAGCCCTGGGTATGGCCATCGCTGCTGAAAAAAATAAAGAAAAAAACAAACAGGTAGTTGCCATAATTGGTGACGGTAGTATGACAGCAGGGCTGGCTTTTGAAGGCATCATCAATTTGAGCAAATCAAAATCGAACATGCTGGTTGTACTCAACGATAACAGGATGGCTATTGACCCTAATGTGGGTGGACTGAGCGATTATTTGCTCGACATCTCTACATCGCAAACCTACAATAAAGTACGGAGTGAAGTATTGCGTGGCTTAGAAAAACTCAAGATTACAGGACCTAACTCCAGAGGTAAAATTGTAGCCATCAACAACAGCATTAAAGCGCTGCTGACCAAGCAGTCCAACATGTTTGAAGGACTCAATATAAGGTATTTTGGGCCGGTTGACGGACACGACATCAACCATTTAGTAAAAGTGCTCAACGATTTAAAAAACATACCCGGCCCCAAGGTATTGCACTGCCTTACCAAAAAAGGCAAGGGGTTTAAGTTGGCCGAGGAAAACCAGACCGCCTGGCATGCACCGGGAGCCAGGTTTAACAAGCTCACGGGCGAAAACTTAGACAGCATATCAAAAAAGCCCAGACCTCCGCGTTTTCAGGATGTTTTTGGGCATACCATTGTTGAGTTAGCCGAAAAAAATGATAAAATATTAGGTATTACGCCGGCAATGCCTTCCGGGTGCTCCTTAAATATTATGATGGAAAAAATGCCCGACAGGGCTTTTGATGTTGGTATTGCCGAACAACATGCCGTTACTTTTTCCGCAGGATTGGCCATAGACGGGATGCTCCCTTTTTGCAACATCTACTCCTCATTTATGCAACGCGCCTACGATCAGGTTATCCACGATGTGGCCTTGCAAAACCTTAACGTAGTATTTTGTCTGGACAGGGGTGGACTGGTAGGAGCCGATGGCGCTACCCACCACGGCGTTTATGATTTGGCTTTTTTCAGGCCTATACCCAATATGATTATTTCGTCGCCACGGAACGAAGAAGAATTGCGTAATTTAATGTATACCGCACAATTGCCCGACAAAGGACCTTTTGTTATTCGATATCCGAGGGGCCTGGGCTGTGCCGTTAATTGGAAAACACCGCTAAAAGAATTGAAAATTGGCAAGGGCCAAAAACTGAAAGAGGGTTCCGACCTGGCATTTATCACCATTGGACCCATCGCCAATAAAGCATTGCAAGCCTGCCATAAACTTGACGAACAAGGCATATCTACCGCCCTTTACGATTTACGTTTTATTAAACCCCTGGATACCGAAATGCTATTTGAGATATTCAATAAGTTTAATAAAATTATTACGGTCGAAGATGGCACTGTTGTAGGAGGAATGGGCAGCGCCATTACTGAATTCATGGCGGAAAATGGCTTTGTAGCCCATATTAAAAAGTTAGGTGTACCCGATAAATTTATAGAACACGGCACTCAAACAGAACTGCAACGCGATTGTGGTTTCGACAAACAGGGAATGATTGAAGCTGCCAAAAGCATGTTCCTGTAATCATTAACAGCAAGCACAGAAATGCACACTCTAAACAAGGCCTGCATCCTTTGGGCTCTACTATTATTGCACACCGTATCTTTTGCTCAAAAAATAAAAATTTTCGACAAAGAAACGCATCTGCCCATTGCCCATGTGGTTGTTTTTTCTGAGTCGGAAAACTTCTGGACCATTAGCGACAACAACGGCATAGTAAACATTACCGCCTTTAACCGTGCTGAAGATTTGTATTTTAGACACCCCGCCTACGAACTGCTTTTTATTAAAGGCAGCCAAGCACTTCCGAATACAGTTGAGCTTTTGCCTAAAATGTTTACCCTGGACGAGTTTGTAGTCTCTGCCTCCCGCAGCGGTGAAAATAAAAAAAAGATACCCTACTTTGTTGAAACGATAAAACCCCATTCCATAGAATTTAATAATGCCCCCACGGGAGCAGATATTTTAAGCACTACCGGATATGTAGCCGTACAAAAAAGCCAAGGTGGTGGCGGAAGCCCCATATTGCGAGGCTTTGAGGCCAACAGGGTACTACTTGTGATGGATGGGGTGAGAATGAACAACGCTATATATCGCAGTGGTCACCTTCAGAATAGCATAACTATTGATCCGAATATATTAGAAAAAACCGAGGTATTGTTTGGCCCCTCCTCCGTAATTTATGGTAGCGATGCACTGGGCGGTGTGGTCAGCTATTTTAGTAAGGATCCGGTATTATCCAACGACAGCATAGCACTGATGGATTATCAGGCGTCGGTACAAACCCTGAGCGTAAGCAACTCCCTCAAAACCAATATAAATATCAATGCCGGATTTAAACATTGGGCCTCGCTAAGCAGCTTTACCTTTAGCAATTTTGGTAATATTACAATGGGAAAAAACCGACCGGATAATACGGACAACGACTGGGGAAAGGTGTTTCATTACGCACGGCGAATCAACGGACGCGACAGCATGATGGTAAACAGCAATCCCAACACGCAAATGAATACCGGCTATCAGCAATACGACCTTCTGCAGAAAGTGAAATACTCGCCATCTCAAAATCACGACCTGGTGCTCAACGCGCAATATTCTACTTCGAGTAACATCAGCCGTTTTGACCAGTTAAATGACTACGATGGGGATTATTTAAAATTTGCACAGTATTACTACGGACCACAAAAAAGACTTTTTATTTCCTTCAACAGTCGATTAAAAAGCAACAACCAATGGTTTAACCATTTAAACACCATCGTCTCATATCAAAAAATCAAAGAATCGAGACATAGCCGTATTTTTAACAACAATAACAGGCTTTCGCAGGAAGAGTTTATCGACATATATAGTTTTAACATGGATTTTGTAAAGGAGATAAATACCAACAATAAAATTAATTATGGGATAGAGTTGCTTTTTAACGACATGGCTTCCAAAGCAAAATATACCAACATTGAAAACGGAAACAGCTCAGCTGCACCCACCAGATATCCCGGCGGTGGTAGCTTTTTCCAGGCCTACTCGGCATACGCCAACTACAATAAAACGATAAGCGCAAAGTTAATATTAGATCTAGGTGCGAGGTTTGGGTCTTTTAGTTTTAATTCAACATTTACAGACAATCCTGAGGTCACAGAGCTAAGCATGAACACCCAGGCCCCCTCGGCCAGTTTCGGACTGGTTTATAGCCCCGGTAGCACCTGGAAATTTTCGGGGGTGGCAGCTACCGGCTTTAGGGCACCCAACGTTGACGATTACGGAAAGATACGCGCCAAAAACGAAGAGATAAGCATGCCCAATCCCTTGTTAAAACCTGAATATGCCTTTAACGTAGAATTATCGGCTACCAGGAGTTTCTTAAATGAGAATCTAATCTTAAATATTACCACATATAACACCTGGCTGTACGACGCCATTGTACGCAAATATGCACCCTATCAAGGAAAAGATTCTGTGGAATACAACGGCCAAAAATACAGGGTATATATTAACAGCAATGAGCACAAAGCTGTTGTTAATGGTTTTTCGGCCGGAATGCATGCCCAAGCAGCATCTTATATTTCGTTTAATGCAAGCCTTAATTATACCCGGGGTAAAGTTGTGTCAACCAATGAACCCATGGGGCATATCGTGCCACTTTTTGGTAAAATCGGTGCCACTTACCGGCACAAAAATTTTAAAGCAACGTTTTACATGAATTATCAGGCCCAAAAAAAAGCGAGGGACATGTCGCCTTATGGCGAGGACAATGAGGAGGAGGGCAGCGCAAACGGATTTCCGGCCTGGCAAAGTCTGAATGTTGCTGCGCAATACCAGTTAATAAAAGCTGTAACACTGCAAGCCTCGGCAGAAAATTTACTCGACAGGCACTACAAAACTTTTGCCTCAGCCATCAGCGCACCCGGGCGTAATCTGATTATTTCGATAAGTGCAAGGTTTTAATTTGTATTGGCACGAAACAAAATACCTATAATCCAACTAAAAAATCCTCTCCAACCGCTTATCTCCGTTACAACGACCCGTATTCGGGAGATTCTCGTGTGCCCTCAGGCCGATAAGGGTCTTCCACTTTTTCCACCCAACCTTGATCCTGACATTCACGCAATAAGCTCTTGATTGTTTTACCCAATACCGGATGAACCAGATCGCCCCAATGTTCTGCTAAAGGCAATAAAGTAAATTTTCGTTCCTGAATTTTAGGATGTGGAACACTTAGCCGGGGAAGTTCAATTGTTTCATCATTAAAAAAGAGGATGTCTATATCCATGGTTCGGCCTTCGTAGGCCTTTTGTGTTTTGGGTTTACGTCCAAGTTCTTTTTCAATTTGTTGCGCCTTAAGTAAAATTTCGTCTACCGATAGATCCGTTAAAAGTTCAATCACCCGGTTTAAAAAATTTTGTTGATGCTCAAAACCCCAAGGCTCGCTTTCGTAATAAGCCGAACAGATACACACATCGCCTATTCTATTACTTATCAACATTTTGGCATCCTGCATGTTCTTAAGTATATTGCCCTCGTTACCGCCCACAAGTAGTATAACGCTGTTCATGTATTATTTTTTAAAATATTATACTCTAATGGTAACGATAACAATTGTTTTAATATATTTGCTTGTAAACAACAATTCATATTAACAACTCAAAATTATGGCAAAATTTTTTAAATCTTTACTCCTAACGATATTGGGTTCCTTTGTTACGGCTTTGTTTATCGTACTTCTTTTTGTTGGTGTAATCGCCTCTTTGGTTGCCTCGGGCGAAAAAGAAGTCAACATAAAAGAAGGCACCCTACTGACCATTAACTTAGATAAGATAATTAAAGATAGAGGCATAGACGATCCTTTTGCCGAACTACTCGGCGAAACACCCTTTGCTTCATCCCAAATTGGCTTAAACGATGTGCTTGCAAATATAAAAAAAGCACAACGCGATAAAAACATTCTGGGAATCTATTTAGAGTGTGGTAATCCGATAACCGGATATGCCACTTTAAATGAAATAAGAGAAGCGCTGGTCACTTTTAAAGATTCCGGCAAATTTATTTATGCCTATGCCCCCATGTATTCACAAAAGGGTTATTATCTGGCTTCCGCCGCCACAAAATTATATATGCCTCCTCAGGGCATGTTGGATTTTAAAGGACTCAGTTCGGAGCGTACTTTTTATAAAGGTGCATTGGAAAAGCTGGGGGTAGAAATGCAGATTTTTAAACATGGTAAATTTAAATCGGCTGTAGAACCTTTTATACTCGACCACATGAGCGATCCCGCCAAAGAGCAAACCATAACCTATGTCAACTCCATTTGGAACCACATTGTATCAGGCATATCCCAAGCCAGGGGAATATCTGCAGGCGAAATAAACAATATAGCCAACAGCGGTGGTATGTTTTTAAGTAATGATATTTTTGTGGAAGGAAACATGTTGGATGGTCTTAAGTACAAAGATGAGGTGATAAGCGAGCTCAAAGCACTCACCAACACCGATGAAGACAAAGATATTGAACAAGTTAACCTTGCCAACTACAAGTCGGTTTATGTTTCTGATGGTCACAAGGGGCTGGTTAAAGATAAAATAGCTGTTATTTATGCCGAGGGCGAAATAGACGGAATGGATGACGAGGGTATTAAATCCGAGAAACTAAGCAAGACGATCCGCGATGCACGGCGCGACGAAACCATCAAGGCCGTGGTGCTGCGGGTAAACTCCCCCGGTGGTTCCGGTGCAGGCTCCGACATTATATGGCGTGAGGTACAACTCTGCAAGGAAGTTAAACCGGTAATCGTTTCCATGGGCGATTTGGCTGCTTCGGGTGGGTATTATATTGCCTGCGTGGCCGACACCATTGTGGCCAATCCCGTTACATTGACCGGTTCGATAGGCGTTTTTGGTATGATGCCCAACATTAAACCACTGGCCAACAAGTGGGGATTTACCTTTGATGGTGTAAAAACCAATAAATATGCTGATATGCCCGCCATCACACGGCCGCTCAATGACGACGAAGGAGCTTTGTTTCAAAGTTCTGTAGAAAGGTTTTACGACGTGTTTTTAAAACGCTGCGCCGAAGGCCGAAACACGACCAAGCAGTCTATCGACGAAATAGGCCAGGGTCGGGTCTGGAGTGGCGAAAATGCCATTGAACACCAGCTGGTAGATGTGATGGGTGGATTAGAAACCGCCGTGCAAATTGCCCGTGAAAAGGCAGGCCTCGAAAAGTACAGAATAAAGGAGATGCCCGAAAAACTTTCGCCTATCGAAGAAATGTTTAAGGGTATGAAAAGCGAAGCCAAAGCATATATAACAGAATCGTTTCTGGGAGTTGGCTATGAGCACTTTGAGCAACTGAACCGATTGAAAGAAGTAGATCCAATACAAGCAAGATTACCCTACGAATTGCAGATAAATTAAAGTTTATCTATCTTTATACGTTAGATATTGAAAAGGCTGTTTTATTTTAAGACGGCCTTTTTTTATAGATATGAAAACGATAAAACACATACGGCTTTTACTTTTTCCCATCGCCCTACTTTATGGATGGCTTGTTCGTGCCAGAAATTGTATGTTTAACATAGGAATTTTAAAATCGGAGCGTTTTCCGGTGCCTATTATTTCGGTAGGGAACATTACCGTAGGCGGCACAGGTAAAACACCGCTGACCGAATTTATTATTAACGTATTAAAAGGGGACTACAAGGTAGCTTTGCTTAGCAGGGGATATAAACGCACAACCAAAGGATTGGTACTGGCCAATGCTCAATCAACGGCATCCGAAATTGGCGACGAGCCTAAGCAAATACTGGATAAATTTGCTGATATTACCGTGGCAGTTTCCGAAAAAAGGGTACACGGTGTAAACGGTTTACTGGCTTTGGATGCAGCGCCTGATGTAATTGTAATGGACGATGCCTATCAGCACCGTTACGTGCAACCGGGACTGAGTATTTTAGTGGTGGACTACAAACGCCCCCTCTGGAAAGATATCATGCTCCCGGCGGGTGAGCTCCGCGAACCCATGAAAGGAAAAAAAAGAGCCGAAATTATTTTGTTCAGCAAGTGCCCAAGGCAGTTAAGCGAAGCGAAGCAGCTGGAGTTGACCCGTAAAATAAAGCCACTCCCCCATCAGCAAGTATATTTTTCGACGGTAACTTACCAAAAGCCACGTATGCTTTTTAACGGTCAGCAGAATGCTAAAAAGATATGCCTTTCAGATGCAAGCGCTTTGGTGGTTACCGGAATTGCTAACCCGGCACCTTTTGAAAAGCATATTGCAACTTTAACATCCCATATGCAAAGTATATGTTTCCCCGATCATTATCAGTTTACGCAAAAAGATGTAGAATTGATAAGTAAGCGCTTTGATGAATTAGATGGCAAAAACAAATTTATTGTAACCACCGAAAAGGATGCTGTACGGTTTAAGCAGGTACTCAGCCCGTGCACCCCCATAGCCCGGTTTATTTATTTCATACCCATACAAATAGAGATACTAAATAATAAACAAGCAGAGTTCACTGATAAAATTATAAGCTATGTTAAGCAAAATAAAAGAAACAGCTGATTTTATTTTGGAGCAATCCAAAACAGAAGCCACCATCGGTATTATCCTGGGCACCGGCCTGGGCGGTTTGGTAGGTGAAATAGACATTAAAAGCACGCTTAATTATGATGCCATCCCTAACTTTCCGGTTTCTACGGTAGAAGGACACCAAGGCCGCCTTATATTTGGAATACTTGGCGGTAAAGAAGTGGTAGCCATGCAGGGTCGCTTCCATTACTACGAGGGATACGACATGAAACAGCTTACCTTCCCGGTGAGGGTAATGAAAATGATGGGCATAAATACCCTGCTGGTAAGCAATGCCAGCGGCGGATTAAATCCCGATTTTGTGGTGGGTGATGTAATGATAATCGAGGACCAAATAAACATGTTTGGCGACAATCCCTTGATGGGTAAAAATTTTGACGAGCTGGGTCCCCGCTTTCCCGACATGAGCCAACCCTACTGCAAAAAACTGATTGCCAAAGCCTTTGACATAGCCGCTAAAAACAATATCCAGCTCCAACGCGGGGTTTATGTAGGCACCTCAGGCCCTACCTTCGAAACACCGGCCGAATACAAGATGTTCCGCATTTTGGGTGCTGACGTGGTGGGCATGTCCACCGTTCCAGAGGTTATTGTGGCGCGCCATATGAATATGACCTGTTTTGGCGTTTCCATCATAACCGATTCGGGGGTTCCGGGCGAGATAGTAGAAATATCGCACGAAGAAGTGCAGCAAGTGGCCGCCAAAGCCGAACCCATCATGACCATGGTAATTAAGGAACTGGTGGCCGAATTATAAGGTGTTATTCCATTGGCCTTCCAAAGCTATACAAGCCAAAATTTGTTTTACCTTTGCTTATTAATTTGCTTAAGCTTTTTAAGGCCAAATATATTTCACCAACGCTATAAAGAAATTAATTTTATTATCAGGTAGGGCCCTTACTACTCCTTGCATAATGGCTTTAATTAACTGCAATGGCTTTCCTTTATTGCAGTTTTAAAAAATAAAACAGCTAGAGTTTATTCTAATATCCATTAAGCAACATCTAATTAAAACCTATTTTATAGAAAAATAGCATAAGTTCATTCAATTTGTTTTTGAAAACGACTATATTTGTACTACATAAGATGATACAGCAACGCTTTGGCGTTCAGCTAGCAAACATTTAACACTATTGACTTACTAATCAAGTAATACCTACACAAAATGAAAAAAATTAAATTTTTGGCAATAGCCGCTTTGTTCTCCGCAATTATAATCGGTTTTGCATCGTGCAACAGCTGTTCTAAAAAAAGCGATAATACCGAAACGGTACAAATGGCCAAGGAAGAGGTGGAAACCAAAGTGAGGGAGTTTGTTTATCCATTGCCTACCTCCTACGAAATTGTTGAAATGCTCAATGAAATTGAAGCTTCGTATATTTTTGATTTAGCCAACAACCCGGCCAATGCTGATAAATACGTAACGGAGAAATCAATGGCGCTAAACCTGGGTGTTTTTGGAGCTGACCTAAGCTATGCCAGCACCTACAACCAAAAGCAAGAAACCATCAACTTTATCGATGCTTCAAAAAAAATGCTTGAAGGACTGGATCTGGAGGCTGCCGTGCGCGAAGATTTGTTGGAACAAATTGAAGCCAACGAAGACAACAAGGACGCTTTGGTTCAACTGATTACTAATTCATTTTACGACACCTACGACTTCTTAAACCGTAATAACAGGGCACCCATATCGGCCCTGGTTATGGCAGGCGCCTGGGTAGAGGGACTTTATATTGCCACGCATATATCGGAAGAAACTTTTAACAGCAAAGAAATGGTAACCATCATTTTAAAGCAAAAAGATCCCTTACAAAAGCTAATGGATATAATGGATAACTACAAGAGCAATCCTAACGTTGCCGAAACTATTCAGGATTTATCCACCATGGCCAATATTTATGATGGTATCGAGGAAACTGCAATTACGTTGGAACAAATGAGAAAAATTGCGGAAGAATCGCTGAAAATTCGAAAGAAAATTGTGGCTAGCAAATAAACTTTTGACGTTTCCATTAAAAAACTGCAATCACCTGCACCATACAAAAAAGCGATCATTGCATGGTCGCTTTTTTTTGGCGAAACAGTGTTTATCTGAATAAGTTAACTTGATTTGACCGGCAGATGATATTTTTTTGCAATGAGATATCTACGTACCGCCCTCTATAATTTGTTTATTTTTATAGGGTTATAGAAATAAGTACGTTAAAGTTATTATTTAACGGAGACCCATTAAGCAAGGGTTAAACGATTATAAAATAAGTTATGAGCGAAACGCTATTGGATGCACTTATGAAGCTTTATGCTTTACTAACCAATGTACGTAAAGAAAGCAGGTTAGACAGTGCACGCAGCTTAATTGAACAGGAGTTGCTCCGTAACTTTAATAAAGAATACGTAGATCAATACCTCCAACGATTTAATTTTTATATACAATCGTTTCATAAATACACCTACAGCCCAATACGATCAGAGGTAGAACAACAATCCTCTGACAATTACGACCAGCTGTACTCCATTTGCGACGAGTTAAACAAAGAACTCGAGAGAGAGTCTAAAATATGGCTTTTTGTCCAACTACTGGAGTTCATGCGCAAAGAAGAAAAAACCAGCACCATAGCCAATGAGGTAATTGATAAATTATCGATAGGCATGATGATAGACCCGGTGGATTACGCCTTGTTAAAGACCTTTATATTAGTTGACCCCAAGGAAGTCAGCGATCCGCAAAAAGTGCTGGTTATCAGCGGACAAGAAGAGCCCCCCTTACCCAACTTTAAGCACCTTTACAATCCTAAGCAACAGGTGTTTGTTTGGATTTTATATATACAAAGCACCAACACCTTTATTTTCCGATATTCGGGCGACAGGAACCTATACCTGAACGGGCATAAAGTTGAACGGAATAACGCTTATATACTAAGTGTAGGCTCCGTAATTAAAACCTCACGAATGCCCCCCGTTTATTACGGAAAAGTTTCAGAGGTGTTTGTGCAAAAGAAAGAGAGTGGCCGGATAATGCTAAAGGCGCGCGACGTAGTATATAAGTTCAACGACAAACAAATTGGCATCCACGCCTTTAGTTTTACAGGGCGGTCGGGTCAGCTTGTAGGCATTATGGGCGGTAGCGGAACCGGAAAATCAACCCTTCTGAATGTGCTCAACGGTAGCTACCGTATGTCGAGCGGTTCCATACATATCAACGGGCTGGATATCCATGAGCAAAAAGAAGCTCTCAAGGGGGTGATTGGTCACGTACCACAGGAAGATTTGTTAATTGAGGAGCTTACCGTGTTCGAAAACTTGTATTTTAATGCTGAGCTTTGCTTTAGCGACTTCACCAAACCGGAGATTGTCAGCCTGGTGGAATCGGCACTAAAAGACTTTGATTTAGTTGAAGCACGCGACATGGTAGTGGGCAGTCCACTAAACAAAACACTGAGTGGGGGACAGCGTAAACGGCTGAACATTGCTTTAGAGCTAATGCGCGAACCGTCTATTTTATTTGTAGATGAACCCACATCGGGTCTTTCATCAATGGACTCAGAAAAAGTAATGGCCTTGCTAAAGCGGCAGACACTCAAGGGTAGGCTGGTCATCCTCAATATCCACCAACCCTCCTCCGACATATACAAAATGCTGGATAAACTGTTGATCATCGATAAAGGAGGTTATATCATTTACAACGGCAACCCGATGGATGCCATCGTATATTTCAAGCAACAGGCCAATTACGTTAATCCCGAAGACAGCGAATGCTACCTTTGCGGTAGCGTAAAAGTTGAACAGCCACTAAGTATTATCGAAGCCCGAATGGTGAATCCCGACGGCCGATTAATACGAAAACGCAAAACAAAACCCGTTGAATGGTATCATCAATACCAAAATGAAATTGAGCAAAAATTTGAATGGAAAAAAACAGACCAGCCCGATGAAGTTGAGCCACTGCCGCCTAACCTTTACAATATCCCGAACAGGCTTCGTCAATTCGTTATTTACACGCTTCGCGGCTCCCTATCCAAATATAAGGACAGGCAATATATGCTAATAACCTTTTTAGAAGCACCGATATTAGCACTGATACTCGGTTTATTCACCAAGTTTATGGCGGGTACGGCCAGCGATCCCAACCAATATATTTTTAGCCAAAACGACAATATCCCGGCCTACCTTTTCATGGCTGTAACGGTTGCCCTGTTCCTTGGACTCAACGTTAGTGCCGAGGAAATTATCAAGGATCGCAAACTGTTGCAACGCGAAAAATTTCTGAACCTAAGCCGTTTTAGCTATTTAAACAGTAAAATAACTATATTATTTTTCATTTCGGCCATCCAAACCTTAAGCTTTGTGCTTATTGGCAATTACATCCTGGAAATTAAAGGTTTAAACCCCAGTTACTGGATGATATTGTTTTCGGCGGCCTGCTTTTCCAATATGCTTGGCCTTAACATTAGCAGTGGCATAAAATCAGTGGTATCTATTTACATACTAATACCTCTGATACTGATTCCACAGCTGCTATTTAGCGGGGTAATCGTTAACTTCGACAAACTGCACAACTCAATTCAAACCAAGGATTATGTTCCCCGCATTGCCGACATGATGACCTCGCGATGGGCCTACGAAGCACTGGCGGTAAATCAGTTTGCCGAAAACCGCTACGAGCGTAACTTTTTTGAGGATGACCAAACGATAAGCGAGTCATCGTATTACTACTCATTACTGATACCCGCGCTTAAACAACATAACGCAAGAATAAACAGCTTGTTGATGGAAAATAAAACAGAAGAAGCCCAAGCCCATCGCAGCATCATTGAAACCGAACTGACCAAAATGGACAAGGATTTATCGGCTGATTTTAAACATGCACCTTATCAGGGTGAACTACCCGATGAATCCTATACAAAACAAACTGAACTGTTGTTAGACAGCCTGGCCATTATATACCAAAATAAATATAAGGAAGCCCGTAGCAACAAAGATGCTACTTACAAGCAACTGGCCAATAATATGGGAGGGGCAGACGCGTTATTTAAACTGAAGCAGCAGTACCACAACAACAGCCTTGCAGCACAACTTTTAAACAAAACAGAACTTAAACATCTGGTACTTATGGATGGCGAGTACATCCCCAAAAAAGATCCTGTTTTAAGAGACGGCACCTCGGATTGGGGAAGGGCGCATTTTTTTGCCCCCACCAAAAAATTTGCGGGTATCACTATTCCTACTCCATTTTTTAATATGTTGGTTATCTGGTTTAGTACCTGGCTATTGTATGTAACACTTTACCTTGATGTGTTGCGCCGTATTATTATTTATTTTGAGAAGTTTAGGTTGAAACGGAGGTTCAGGATTCATTTAAGCAAAGTATAATGAAAATATATTCCGGAATCGATACATTTTCAGCCACCAATGTGGTGCTTACCATTGGTATGTTTGATGGGGTACATCGGGGGCATGCAAAGCTTTTAGAAGAAGTAGTGGACCGCGCTAAAAAAACGGGAGGTAAATCAACCGTTTTATCCTTTTGGCCTCATCCTCGTCTGGTGCTCAAAAAAAAGCAGGCTGAGGAGCTGAAATTTATCACTACCCTGAATGAAAAAACAAAAAAAATAAGCAGCTACGGTATCGATTTTCTGATACTACTGCCCTTTAGCCAAGAGCTGGCTAATTATACCGCCGAACGCTTTATCCGCGAAATCCTGATACAAAAGCTGGGCATGCGTCACCTGGTGGTAGGCTATAATCACCGTTTTGGTAAAGACCGCCTGGCCGATTACCATACCTATGCAGATATAAGCAAAAGGCTGGGCTTTGGACTGTCGCGTGTAGGTGCCGTATATTCCAACAACACGGCTATCAGTTCAACTTTAATTCGTAATCTGCTAAATCAAGGTAAAATAGAAGAAGCCAATCGAATGCTGGGTTATAGTTATTCGATTTATGGAACGGTTACCGGCGGACAAAAACTGGGACGCAGACTGGGTTATCCCACTGCCAACATAACACCCAACGAAAATTACAAGCTTATTCCTTCCTTTGGCGTATATGCGTGCCTATTACACGTTATGGGTAAACGCTATGGAGGCATGCTCAATATTGGTGTTCGCCCTACTGTTACGCAACTTAATCAGCTGAGCGTGGAAGTTCATATCTTAGATTTTAACCGGGATATTTATTCCGAAGAGATTGAAGTGATATTTACAAAAAAGATACGGGACGAAAAAAAGTTTGACGGTATAGATGGCTTGATAAAACAATTAAAAATTGATGAGACAAACGTGCGAGAAATTCTGCAACACTGTAAGCTGGGCTAATACTAAGGGCACAAAACAAACCCGTACAAAAGGATATAACTTACTTTAAGCGGGCCAAAGAGAGCACCCTATCGCGCCATAGCTCATTTTTACTCACCACAAACCAGTTGTTGTACAAACTGGCCTTATTGTACACCATTCTGCTACCGGTATCCCAATCTGTCACATGCGCACCGGCAGCTTCGGCAATGGCTTGTCCTGCAGCAATATCCCATTCCATAGTTGGTCCCATACGAGGATAAACATCGGCACTTCCTTCGGCTACTTTGCACAGCTTAATAGAACTCCCTACCGACACTACTTCGGCCTGCCCGAATTTTTTTTCCAAAGCCCCGATAAACTGATTGGTTTCAGCCGACCTATGGCTTACACTGGCGACAATACGGAATTTTTCGTTTTTATTACACAGCGGCAACCGCTGCGAATGAAGGAATTGAACATCTTCAGTTGAACCCCAATCTTTTTCCAGTGTAACTTTAAACGCTCCCTCATCCTTAACGGCATAATAGAGCACAGCGGATACGGGAACAAAAACAACACCCAATACGGGTAAACCATTATTTATAAGGGCAATATTGACCGTAAACTCACCCGTTTTTTTTACAAACTCTCTGGTACCATCCAGGGGGTCAACAATCCATAATTGCTCCCATTTTTTCCTTGTATCGTAACCCTCATGTTTTCCTTCCTCACTTAAAATAGGGATATTTGATTTGAGCAAATAGGCCTCAATAATATCATGGGCAGCTCTGTCGGCTAATGTTAGCGGCGAACTGTCGGCTTTAGCTTCCACGCCAAAATTTTCTGATTCATATACTTCCAAAATGGCTTTCCCTGCCGCTACGGACGCTTTTATAGCTGTATGTAACAAACTATCCATTACATTATTATCTTTAATTTACTCTTTTTGTCCACACAAAATGTAGAATAATCCAGCTTACTTATGGCCATCAATCCGGGTGCTTTGCCCACTTCCAATGACCCCAGCATTTGATTCACACCCAAAGACTGGGCATTGCTGACGGTTAGTTTTTTTAGTTCGGCCATGGAATCCTTTGCCGCCTTAATTTTCTCAAAACCCATTATATCCTCCTGCCTATCCATGGCCGTCAAGGTCTCAATTAATATTAAATTTCCCGGGTTCACCTCCTGCAGGCGGATGTACATATTTTCGGGTACGCCCAGCCCCCTGATGCCGGCAATAGTTATCCTGTTTAAATATTTTTTAAGTGCGTTTTTATCTAACGCCAATGGGTTGCAGATGGCATAATCCACCAAGCCCGGAATCAAAAAACCATTGACCAGCAAAAGCGCTTCCTCCTCTTCAAATGATTCTCTTTCGCGTATTTGTGCTATCCTATTGTCGCTGTGGAAAGTGATAACGGGGAATTTACCCACCGTGCCATCTGGACGCAACCAATAATGCGCAGCTATTTTTTTCATCTTACTGAATCCGCTACGGGTATATATTCAAACTCAATATTATTTATACGTGCACGAATTTGCTCTGTCGTGTCGTGCTTCACCAAAAAACCTTCCATTTGAAGTACTTGCTGCTCTTTTTCAAAACCTATCATCAAGGCTGCTTTTGAATTGATATGGGTAGCTGGAAGATTGTAATATAAAGTATCCGTAGTGCTGTCGGCGTAAAGTGCAATTACCTCCATCAAGGGTTCTTTAACACTACTTTGTTTTAAAAATTGGTAGAATGCGCTCAATTGGTATCCTTGTGCCACAATAGTATCTACACTTATGCTAAAAGGAATCCGTCTGTCAAAAGTATCCGCCTTAGTGATGAAATAGCTCTTTTCGCCTTTCCATATGCTACGTGCCTGCTTCTCTTTTCGTACCCTCTCCTCTTCTTCCTCTTGTTCTTTAATATCTCTTTCGTAATGCGCCTCCTGTTCGCTCAACAGGGCAATCACTTTATCGTACACCTCCTGGTATAATTCGGGATGCGAAAGATACCAACTAACCACAGTGTCAAACTTTTGCTGTGTTAAATTGTGCCTGGCCAAAATATAATGGTAGTAAGTATTGGCAGTACTATCAACGCCTCTGTCCTTTATCCGAATTTGACCTATGGTAGCCTCAGCATAGTGTACATCGGCTAATATTCGGGCAAACTCTTCTTCTTCCGGAAATCCTTTGGGCACCCTATTCGGATTACAGGCAACAAAAAAGTAAGCCAGCAACATGCCGCAAAATACCATCCTATTTGTCATCATTTTTACTTTTTATACCGCATAGCGCTAACTTAATGTCCATCGGCCAATAACATGGTGCGAATGGTTTTTAAAAAAATGACAAAATCAAGTTTTAATGACCAATTGTCAATATATTCCAAATCCATTTTCATCCACTCGTCAAATGGAATATCATTACGTCCGGACACCTGCCATGTACAGGTGATACCCGGCTTCATAGACAGCCTGCGTAATTGCCAGCGCTCGTACTTCTGCACCTCCTCAGGTACCGGTGGCCGCGGGCCTACGATGGACATATCTCCCATAAGCACATTAAAAAATTGCGGTAATTCGTCCAAGCTGGTTTTCCGCAAAAAGCGGCCTATTTTGGTAATGCGAGGATCATTTTTTATTTTAAAAACGGGCCCTTCCATTTCGTTTTCGTCCATTAACTCCTGCTTGAGCTCTTCGGCATTGGCCACCATGGTACGAAATTTAAAGGCATCAAATCTCCGTCCGCGCAATCCCACTCTTCTTTGTTTAAAAAAAACCGACCCTCCGTCCGTAAATTTTATCAATATCGAGATAAGCACAAAAACAGGCGAGGCTAAAATAATCACCAATAAGGAGATGACAAAATCCGATATCGCTTTAACCTTCATGGCAAGGTAATCCGTAGGCGTATTGGATATGGTAAGCAAAGGCATGGTATTGTAATGGTGAATATGAGCTTTGCTTTTGAGCATATTAAAAAAAGGCGAATACATCCTAAATATTACCCCCACCTCTGAGCATGCATGGGTAAGCTGTTCCACCTCGTCAACATGCATTCTTTCCTTGATAAACACAACCTCATCGATGGTTTTATGTTCCAATAATTTTGCTACATCCGTGTCGGGCGGTAAAACCGGGATTACATTTTGATAAATTCGAGCCAGATCATTATTGCCAACGATGCTCACAATTTTATAACCCCACTCCTTATACTTTAATAGTTTTTCGATAAAGGATGTAGCGGTATAGTCGCCAATTATGATAATAGACCTGGTGTTGCGGCCATGTACGCGGGCACGTTTAAAAGAGGAATAAATCGCAATCTTAAAAGCGAACATTAAAAAAAGATTGATAAATCCAAAATAGGGCAATGGGTTAAAGCCTATATAATCTAATTCGAACCCCAATATGGCCAGCCCCAGCAGGGACGTTCCGGTTAGTACCAGGACCACGCAATTAAAAAGAATAGCCGAATAGGGTCTGGATCGGTGCAGCTGGGCAAGCCTAAAGTATTTACCCAGAATAAACCATACCAATCCTATGATTAAATGAATAATAATGGAATCTTTATACTTAAGGAAAGAGAAATGCCCAAAACAGAAGAACATGGCCATATTAAATGACAGCCAAGCAATTACAACCTCAACAAACGCCAAAAAATTATTAACAACTTTCTCTTTTTCTTTTAACATGCATGCATATTTTGTTTGTTTGAATGCAAAGATATAAAATAGCCCGGTTATTTAACAATGTTTTTCGTCATCAAAAACTGTGGTTATAAAAATGAGACCGACGGGGTATATCGTATTCCCAGGCTACCCCCCCATGCGTTATATAATGCTCCGCCATCGAACGATACGGAGCCGCTTAAGCTGAAACAATTCCACTTTGGATGGGTGTAATTTAGCGATAGGTAAGTATAGGTTTGTTTTTTTCCACCCTTGTAAAAAAAATCAGGATCCTCTTCCCAACTATACCGGCGAATATACTGTTCGGGATAGGCCCCTTTATTATAAGTGTAGGTTGCCTTTAAAAGGTAGGTGATATTTTCAGATACCGCTCCGTGTAATCCAACATGAAAACCTTTAATCCGGTTATTCATAAACACAACACTGTTATTGGGTTTCCATTCCGGTGCGTACGCTCCTGCCTGCCAAAAGGTATGGTACAGCGGCATACCCATCGACTGTTGATGATAAGTCCAGCCATTGTAATACGAACCGTTATTATTATAATCGTCTCTGCCCCCGTATTTATTGCCCTGATTAAGTTTATCCTGCAAATATTTTAACACTTTTTGTTTATTCCAGCCGGTTTGTTGCACGCCAAAGTTTTCTTGCATAAAGGCATCGTAATCAGGTATTTCGTCCAACCATATAATGCCTTGCGAAGCACTTCCGCTTGGGTACAAAGGATCGGGTATGCCTTGCCCCGACTGATAATCGGTTTTAAATACTTCTATAGACAGGTTGCGGAGCCAAGTTCCGTTAGTAACATTGGAGAGCAGCCCAATTTTATAATCCCTGTTGTTCCCTCGGTATATCTTCATGCCGCTGCCATCGGCAAAGGGCTTTTGAACATAAAAGTGCAAGCGGGCCCATTGGGTGTTTGCATAAATACCGAAATCCCAAAAGCCTTCGTGTGCCCCGGCAGCATTAGTAGCTTCACCTCCACCAATTTTTTCGGAGCCCTGGGCAGTGAAGGTAGGCCAAAAGTCAATCGGAATTTTTTTCCCATTGATTCTAGCACCTCCAAAAATGGCACTATGTGACAGCCCCATATAGGGTTGCCACCTGGCCTTGCCCAAACGCATGTATGCCCATTTTTCGTGTAACAAGGGTCTGTCAACACTATTGCTTTTGCCTTGATCAGTTCGATTGTCGTTCAATATACCTTGTGATATTCCGCCCTTTATTTCTATTCTGTCGTTCAGAAAGTGCAAGGGAAAATAATCAAACAAACCGATTGTAGCCCTTGGTATCGGACGGGCATTGCTGTTCATAAAAAACCCACCAATGGTTAGCTCATCGTTATAGGACAAGGGCGTAAAGGCATATTTCCCCACAAAAAAACCGATATACTCCCAAGCCTCTCCCTTTACATAAGCCTCGTGCAAAAAACTTTTGTCCAGTTGGTGTTTAAAAACACCAGAAACACCTGCATCCAATCGTATACGCTTCGCATCCAACACCTTATACTTAGCCCCTGCCAGCACCAAGGCCTGCTTTTGTTCAAATGGATCTACAACACCCCATTGGTTTGTGTATTGATAATGCGGCAACAGATTATCCTTACCGGACAGCACTATTTTAGATTCCAGATTAATCTGTACCTTTTTTTGCGAATACGTAGCAGTAGCTACCATCAGCAGAAGTAGGATTATTTTGTGTGTATGTTGCATTTTAGTATGATTACTTATGGGTGATGGAACAGGTATGACGGTTTGACGGAATTTCTGTATGCTTTACAATTTTCAATTTACGCTTAACCTTATGTGCTCTTTCCTCTTCACTAATCTCCCTTAACCCTTCCCTAATTCATCGTACTTCAAATAGTCCTGCACCTCCTTAAAAGCCTTTTCCATACGAAGCATTTTGTCTATCATAAAATTAAAAATTGCCGGCCACTGTTCCGATACCAGATAATCGCCTTCCATTTGTTTATAAACGCGACAAACCTCCTGTTTATGTTCTTTCTCATAGGCAAAATCCCATATGAGTGGTTCGCCAAACTCATTTTCAAATATGTTTTTTGCAGCTTCCAATTTTTCGTAAATCATCAACCTTCTTTCTTCGAATTTTATATTGATTTCGAGCGCTACAATAATTTTTTTTCTACTCACATCAAATCTTAAATCCACCCCCTTTATACCGGTTTTATCCCCTATCCATGCTTTAGCTTTACCACGTTGACCGGGAATTCTACGGGTTCGGTTATGTAATTTACGCCAAAACTCAAGCTTGAGTTCTTTTTCCTCATTTTTCGAATACATGCTACTCCTTATTTTTATCTTTGCCCGAGGTGTACAATAGGTACAACAAAATAACACAGCCCAAACCGATGAGGCTGCCGCCATAAATTTCGGCGTTTTTATAGCTGCCATGTATCATTCCAAAGCCAATAACAATAGCCACGGCTCCAATAATTCCGATTGATCTTTTCACTACTACTTGGGTTTATTTCAGCTTCAAATTTATATCTTTTTTAGCAGCATTCCGCCTTATGGAGGGTTTAGTATTCTTCCAACATTAAAAGTTGTAACGAAAACTCATCAACAAACGATTATTGGCGTAAAGGGTAGTATGAATAGGCTTTGATTTCTCATCCCAATCAGCACCATAAAAAGCGATGGTGCGATTTAGCTCAAGGCCGATATATACCGGTCCGGAAGCAAAAGTCACCCGTGGAGAAACAGTATACACTTTTTCGATATCACTCCCTCTGGTATATTGTTTTTCAGCGATTACTATTAAGGATTCGTTGGCCGTACCTAAGTTGGTCGTAATTCCGGTAAACACGCCAAAATTAACTGATGCCGCATTGGTATGTATATCGGCCCATAGCGCTGCGGTTCGGATGGCTTCGTATTGTGCGTTTAATGCCGTACCATTTTTGGCTTTACGTGCCAATCCGCCAATCATCACCAAGTTGGTCATGTTACCCCCATAAATACCTTCGGCTTTAAATGTAAGCGCCCGAGTGGAATATCTTAACGATAGGTTTCCGTGCATGGTGGTAAGCTTACTCTTTGCAATGTTATTGAAATCGTCTACCCTAGCCGGCTCTACTTGCTTTACCCCAAAGGTAGCCCCTACAAAAAAATCCTGCGGCAAACCATATTTCAATTGCAGCACAGCTTCCGGAAATTCTGATCGCTCCACCTGATCTGCCGGCCCCGAATTAACAAAATCGCCTTGCGATAAAGCACTTAACGACAAAGAGAGTTTATCCATTGGGTGATATGTGTAGCGCAACTGCGGTGCACGGCTAAGTGGATGAAAAGGCACCCCGGCCACAAAATTAACTGTAGCCGGATAGTTTTCCGTAATAAACATCGGGTGATAAGCTTGACCAACGAGCACGGCTGTTTTACTCCATTTTAAATTAAGAAAAGCCTGGCGTAACCGAAAAACAAAATCTCTTCCATTACCAGAAGTGCCGGCAAAGTCTGCTTCTATTTTTGCAGTGGCAACAGCCCCAAAAGCATCAGGTCCTTGTATGGTCAGTCCCACGCGCGAAATGTTGGCCGTAAAATCAAATCTCGACTTGTCATTTTTATCATGTCCTGCATCATCCCCGTCAAAACCCAAAGGATATAAATATCCACACGACCTCGCGGTAGCACTTATCCGGGAATCGAAAAAAGTATCAAATCCAATAAACCCATAAGTTTTTACTGTTACTTTTTTCTCATTTTCCTGCCCATTGGCCCATAGTATACTGAATGCCGTAAGGCACAGTAGAATACGTTTCATAAATATTTATTGATTATGTGAGCGGTAATTTTGGTTTTTTCACCCAACCGCACAAAAGTATCTAAATTTTCTTTGATGTACTACTTAGTCAATAATCTAAGCTTACAAAAAAGAAGAAAAGACAGGAAGTAAATGTATTAATGAACCAGTTTTTTATCCAATTGGCAAAAAAGGCTGTTTTGAGATTTATATTCAGGCACCAGGTCTTTCATACGCGACACCAAATGCTCATTGTTCTCCATTTTGAGCGCGAGGAGCAGCTCGTCCATTTTATTTTTAATCGATGCGTATTTATATTCACGCACTTTGGCAATCATTATTTTTTCGTGATGTGTAGGCATAGTGTTTTCCTTTGATGCCAAAAGTTCCTCATAAAGTTTCTCACCTGGCCGAAGACCGGTATAGGCGATAGTAATATCCTCGCCTAACTTTAAGCCCGACAAACGAATCATTTCTTTAGCCAGGTCATCAATCTTGACGGGATCGCCCATATCAAATACAAATATTTCACCTCCCCGCCCCATAAAACCGGCTTCCAGCACCAATTGGCAAGCTTCAGGGATAGTCATAAAATATCGGGTAATTTCTTTGTGGGTAACCGTTATAGGTCCCCCCCGTTCTATTTGCTTTTTAAACAGGGGCACCACCGAACCATTCGAGCCCAATACATTGCCAAAACGCGTTGTCACAAACTCCGTTTTCGTATTTTTTAACTGCGACAAAGCCTGGATATATATTTCACAAATTCGCTTTGAAGCGCCCATCACATTGGTAGGGTTAACTGCCTTATCGGTGGATACCATCACAAATTTATCAACCTGGTATTCTATGGCCAGATCGGCCAGGGTCTTTACACCACCAATATTTACCCGTATGGCTTCGTAAGGAAACTCCTCTAACAAGGGTACATGCTTGTATGCAGCCGCATTAAAAACAATCTGTGGGCGATGCTGCTCAAAAACTTCTCGCATCCGTTGTTCATTGGTCACGTCGGCCAAAATAGCACTAAACGGCGCATCGCTGTGGCTTAGCAACAACTCCTGTTGCAGATCGTATAATGCCGACTCGGCAATATCCACCATCACTATTTTTCGGACCGGAAAACGCAATAGCTGGCGTACAATCTCCGATCCTATGGAACCGGCTGCCCCACTTACTGCAACCACTTTACCTGCCAACGCATCCATTATCTGCAACTGATTGAGTCTTATCTCTTCACGACCCAATATATCCTCTATTCTTATATCCCGGATTTGTTTTTGGTTGGAGATTCCATTCACCCAATTACCCACAGAGGGCATCACCTTTAATTTCCAACCTTTATCCAAACACGCATCTGTAATTTCATGTTTACGTTGTACCGATATGTGGTTGATAGCCAAAATCACCACCTCCACACGTTTAGCTTTACCCACTTTAAGGGCTTTTTCCCAATTCATAACAGGAACTGAATGCAAAACCATGTTCCATTTGTTCAAGTTATCATCTATAATGCCCACAACGTTGTATTGATTTTCTTTATCGCTACGGATAGCCTCCAGGGTTATCTGTCCCATCTCGCCGGCACCATAAATAAAAACGTTGGTAGAAGTGTTTTTTTTTGTTAAGGAACTATACGTTTCTTTTACCAGCATTCTAAACAAAAAACTCAACATGGCTGTCAGCAAAAAATGGAATACCAACACCAATCGAGGCGTATTAAACCACTGGTATCCTACATATTGCAGAGCTGCATGACACAATATGAGCACCAAAAAAGCTGTAAAACAAGCTATGGTTAATTGTCTAAACTCATTGTAATTGCTATGGCGAATTACCCCCCTGTAAGAGCCAAATAAAAGAAAAGAAGCTAAATAGACTACCTGCACCACCGTAGCACCAAGCACCATATCCGAAACGGAATAATACGACAACTGCACATTAATCCTAAGCACAAATGCAATAATATAGGCATTAATACATATACCCATATCAATCAGCAATATCCACCACGGGGAAACTACCCGACCATTGAATACGTTTAAAAGAAAAGTTCTCATTGCTTAAACTAATGTTAATAAAACTTACTTATCCGGGTTGGCCATAGGTTTTGATAGTCAGTAAAATTAATGAAATTCGTCAGGATAGTATCTTATCGAAATTGGGTAAACCTGAACCAGATTTACCCAATTGTTTTACTTTTTAACTAATTCGCTGTATTCCTCCAAATATTCCGGATAATCAACATCTTTGCCTAACACATTTCGTGCGTCTTCATTCTCTACATCCGGTATACTTTCAATAAAACTAATGTCTTCATCCGTTATTGGCGAGCCGTTATCAGTAAGCTTGTGCAGAATTGATTGCAATCTTGCAGAAATTACATCAATTGATGGCCCTTCTCCCGACTTAAGGTGACTACCAGGACTCGGTTGATTACCTGCAAACATCTCATAATTAATCATCTTCCACCCAATCATATCCAAAAACCTCCAGATAATTCTGGAACTTGTTACACCCAAAATATGGTAAACAATATTATGATCAGGACCAGGCAATAGGTGGAAGTTGGCACAATACAAATTAATAACTACCTCTTTCGTCTGTTTTCCCATTAAACTTATCCAGATGGTTTGTAGCTGTATACCATGCTGGTATTCGGCTGAAGTTGATTCCCAAATGAGTCCTTTAGGTAAAAAAATGGTACGTGATCTATTGGATGTATTTTTTAAAGTGAGCTTGAGTTTTACATCACCCCCGCTACCATATACAAAACTGCTGGATGCACTAGTTGATTTTAAATTGTCAGTACCGGTAATCTTGCCTTCTAAAATAATATCATCCGGCATTACAAACTCTTCCTTTACTTCAGGTTTTTCAGTGCTGTTTTTACTAAAACCCGGTATATTACCCGGGGCTTCCGAAGGTCCCGAATCCTTTTCGCAAGAAACCAATCCGATGACACTAATGGCTATTAATACAGTTAATATTTTTTTCATGGTAATTATGGTTTATAATTAGTTTATCCACAATTTAACGAATGCCTGTTTCAAAACCCGCATTTTATTGACAAGTATCTATTTTTACTTGATGAAATTTAAAAAGCTTTCTTACGGAAAGGATGAAAAAATACTTCACTCAAAAATAACGTCGCCCCCCTTACAAGCCTAAAATTATATAAATTAGTAAAGGCTTAAGTAAATTTTATATTTGAAAAAATCGAAATTACCGCACTTACACCAAACGTAAAATAATAGTGACGAATAGTTAAATATACATGATTATTTGGATGTTTGAAACCTTTTAGAAATAAAACTCGTAAATTTGGCGAATCTTTTGCAGAGATAAAGTTCTTAAAAAGTTATCGATTGGATATTGTAATAACTAAAAACGAAATAAATTTTCCAATCTTGCAACACAAATTCAACACTATAAATTTAACACAACACAACAAAAAATTAAACAAAAATGAAGAAGTTACTATTAACTTTATTGATGTCGGTGCCAATGCTTTTATCAGCACAGGACATAGGGGGCGATTATTATGTGGCAGTAGGCGGGGATGATTCGGGCCCCGGCACTTACGACAGGCCGTGGGGCACATGGCAAAAAGCTTTTTCTACTGCCAAAGCAGGCGAAACCGTTTACTTTAGAGGCGGTGTATGGTATCCCCAGGATCACTCAAGAGGTAATACCATTGTGGAAATACACACGGGAGATGGCATAGGGCATAGTGGAACGGCTGACAATCCTATCAGATTTTTCAATTACCCGGGCGAAAACCCCGTATTGGACTGCTCGCAGGTTGATATGACGGGCAATAGATTTAACGGGGCACTTAGTTTCAGCGACACACATTACATACACCTTAGGGGTCTGACAATAAGGAATGTTCAGCAACCCGAATCCGGCGAACTTGCCAGTGGAGTTGGTGCCAGCTCCTGCAGCAATATGACCTTTGAAAATTTAACGGTACATGACGTGGGAGGTAGAGGCATGAGCTATTGGGGCGTAGCCGGACACCCTCAAGTACCAGAAATCAAGACAGACACCACACGATACATCAATTGCGATGTTTATAACTGTATTGACTTGTTGAGTTCCGTACCGGGCAATGGATCAGACGGTTGGAAACTAGACAATGAGAGTGCAGGTTATCTTTACTTTTATGGGTGCAGGTCGTGGAACTGTGGTGACGATGGTTTTGACATTTCCGGACCGGGATTAACCATATTTGATAATTGTTGGTCTTTTGGACACAATATGCCAGGTGCATTAGATGGCAATGGTTTTAAATTTGGTGCCAACCGGGGGCACGGCGCCACCCAGGATTCGGAGGGGCACACCCATGTAGGCCCCAATGTTCCCGGGGTTCGCAAGATTGTTCAAAACTGCATCGCAGCAGGCAACGCCGGCTTCGGCTTTTATGAGCTGGCTTATGCTCCATATTATCCCAATCAGGCCAGATTTTATAATAATGTTGCTTACGCTAATGGGATTGGTATCTCAATATACGTGAACGATGATTACGAAGGTGTTAATCCAAGTATTTACAAAAATAACATTGTATACAAGCCAGTTGAAAGAGATGCAGGCGGAAGACCCTACAAGCTATCTGTTACAAATACGTACATTGCAAGCCACAACAATTGGGAATTTGCCGATAACAATACAGTCGGCAGCTTACCTTGGTGGCAGCCATCAACAGTTACAGTTTCTGATAACGATTTTGTATCACTGGATATGTCTCAGTTGTCTCGTCCCAGAAAAGCAGACGGTTCTTTGCCCGATATCACCTTTATGAAGCCTGCCCCGGGGAGCGACCTGATTGATGCTGGTACTGATGTTGGATTACCTTTTTATGGCAATGCCCCGGATATAGGATATGCCGAGTATAGACCGGACAATTATCAACCTTTAGAAATAACAGATTATTCACCCAACAAAACGGTGGATATAGTTTCCGTTACTTATTATTCACCGGAGGAAGGTAGCGTTTCACTTACTGTTGTAAATGAAACAGGCACCCAATTTATTTCGACAAACCATCAGGCAACGATTGGTCAGAACAACACAGTAGAAGTTGACCTTAGCGGTCTGCCGGCAGGCGCGTATACGGTTCGCCTTAGCGATGGCAACTCTACCACATCATGCAGTGTTACCAAAATACCGGGCGACATTGATGTAGCATTTAAAATCATTAAAAACTTTCCAAATCCCACCGTTGGTTTGTTTGCTATTCAATTCACTTGCGCCGAAACAGCAAATATTGCAGTAACCGTTTCGGACGAAACAGGAGAGACAGTTATGTCGGATTTTTACGCAGCAAAACCGGATATAAATAAAATGGTGTTGAATTTAGCTCCATTGGAAAAAGGGAATTACAGAATAAGCCTAAATAATAACGGGGAAATAATTAGCACCGCTGTAACCAAGCAATAAAATCACACTACCTTTTAATTAAAAGTTGTACAATTTGAAAAAAGCCGGCCACAATATTGTGGCCGGCTTTTTCTATTCCAGCTCGTAAAACCCGACTCGATAAACAATAATGTTGTAACTTTGTTTCTTAACCGTCTACCATTCTACTGTTTTTTAGTGGGTGGTTTTTTAGGGAAATTCGATATTTATCCATTTAAATTTTCTTCGTTATGAATATTAGATTGTTTTCTTTTGTTTTGGGGCTAATGTTCCTTATCTTAATTTCGTGTAATAAGAAACAAGAAACCACAATTACAACAAAGAGTTCAGACATGAATATTGTATTTTTACACCACAGCACCGGTAGCTACATCTGGAATGGCACCAAACGGACTTTTTTTCATAAGGTAGCCAGCAGAATTAGCGATCGACTCTCGGATATGATGACAAAAAGTCCTCGGATACCCTTCCATATCCAAGCGCATAATGCAGAACACAACACGGATTATCGCATTACTGAGCTGCCCTTCCCCAAGAAGTCACCTTACGGGTGGAACAATTACCCTTATGATTATTACAATATTTGGGTAAAAAATGCGGGTATAAAACCTTACATGGAAGAACCCACCCTGGAAATGTTAACTCAAGATTACCAGACCATCATATTTAAACACTGTTATCCGGCCAGCAACATACAACCCGACCAGGATTCAGCAGACATTAATTCGGATGTCAGAACCTTGGCCAACTACAAGCTGCAATACAATGCCTTGAAAAAGAAATTACATGAGTTTCCCGACACCAAGTTTATCTTGTTCACCGGCGCCGTACAGGTACAATATTATTTACCGGAAGATGAGGCCAAAAGAGCCAAAGCATTTTATGATTGGACCATAAACGAGTGGAACGAAGAAGATGACAACATCTATCTTTGGGATTTATATGCCTTACAAACCGAAGGAGGCCTTTATTTCAAAGACGATTACGCACTTACCCCGTACAATTCTCATCCCGGCGGTGATTTCTCAAAAAGAGTTTCACGCTTGTTTGCCAACCGAATTATTGATGTGGTAGAAAACGATGGGAAGAAAACCACCCTGACAGGAGAAATACTTCAATAAAAAAAAGCCGGTACAAGCCGGCTTTTTTATTTTACTATGTATATTCCAACTTCAACAGAAGCTTGGCTGATGTTGTTACATCTTCTAATGTTTAATGATTTTTTTACTGTATGGAGAGTCCAAATTAATTACAAGAAGATACATTCCGCTGGGGAGACTATCCATATTAAGCTGACAAGTATTACCGTCTATCATTTTTTTTTGCACCACCTGTCCACTCACGCTTATTAAACTCATTGTGTTCCCGCTCATGTCCTGTTTTGATTTCATTTCTATAAGTCCATCCTGTTCTGTAACCACAATACCCGCTCCATCCTCCTTGTTTTGTAGGGTGGTTGATATCGGTTCACCATCCCATCCGGCTATTCGAGCCAACATCCACCACATGGCTTTTGCTAACCTTACAGCCCCTACTGTTCCAATATGGCCAAAATAATCACCTCCCATATTGTCGGGGTGAATTAAAGGGAATGTACGAAGCACTGAGCTATGATCTGTCCATGTAGTGGTAGCATATTCGCCTGCATCATTATAACTTAAAATATCGGCATGGTCAAAAAGGTATCCACTCCCTTTACTTTTTACATAGTCCCTAACGTACTGCCATTTTAAATACTGTTGATAACCCCTTTCATTTATATTCCATCCTTGCGTATCATTATCATCAACCGGCCCGGTAGAAAACATAGTAATAGTTGCAATGCCATTATCTTCGCAATATTTGTTGTATGCGTTAACGCTGGCAATATAATTATCCATACTCACCCGATTTCCAATAAGCGTAGCATCTTCAATATCCAAACCGAAAGGTAAATTACCATCTTCACCACCTCTTGTACTACCTGCCCACTTCACGTGATAAACAGGGTCCTCATCACCATACGGGCCATTTCCATACGCATGGTCAAAATTCGCATCAAAAGACCATCCGTACATGGTGGCAAATAGTTCAGGCCCATTATCATGGCAATACTGCAAATAAGCCTTTATCCGCTCATTGGCCAAATCATTTGTCCACCAATCATCCCGCTCCATTCTGTGCCCCTCAACCCAGCCCGTTGCGTTTTCATAATTCCCCCATGCGGCACCGTTACTTCTTAAAGCATTGCTTTGCGCAGGTAATGGAGCACCACCATATTGTATAGATACTGGATAATTAGGATTTATACTTTGAAGCTCTTGGAACCCCCGATGGTAAGCTGAAGCATGGGATGCTCCTAATATAGAAACCCATTTTGTTTTAACAATATCTATCCAGTATTGAGGAATATCAGTATATTTATCCACTACGGTATGATCGGCTATAACCTGACCATACGACAAATGACAAATGGAGGCTAGCAACAACAAAAAAGTAATTTTTTTCATGATTAAATATGGTATTAAGTTTCACACTAATTCGGTCTGCCCGATAGCATAAGCGCCAGTGTAATTACAGCAACAGTAAGACCAAATATTACTATTATAAATTGACAGAGAAAAAAGAAAATATCCAATTTAATCAAATTCCATAAAAAATAAAAATAAAATACTGCGATATCCTTTATTTAAGCTTCATTATTACAAGCATTTAGGATCTGACCAAGCGATTTTAGATCAATTTTAAACGATATTTATTCAGAAGGTGTTTATCGATGAAGTGCTGTGTGTCATCTAAGCTATTTATATAATTGCTTCGTTCAGGGTAATACAAGCAAGCTTGATTCCGGCCTCACTTCTTGCAACAGTTTCGTGTATGAACCGTAGCAGGTTTTAACTCACAACGAGATATAAATTTAAGCTGCTACTTTTGGAATAGTTACCACACACTGCACAGCTTGATGTCGTTAATGGCGCACTTCAGCAAGCTCCAATCGATCCAGCTTATCGCTTATGCTTCGTCATTTGTTGATTTATTGAAATGAAACAATGCACTACATATCTGGATGCTTTAATTTGCCGTTATGATTTCAGAGGCTACTCCCCCTGTTTATTTTAACGTTTCTTCCAACGAAAAACTTTCGAAGTTCCCGGCAGCACACTACTGTTATCGGGCACATTAGTATAAACCGTTGCATTGGCTCCGATAGTTACATCATTCCCGATAGTAATTTTTCCAAAGATAACTGCGCCGGCATAAATGGTAACATTATCCTTTATAGTGGGCGCCCCGGCATCGGTACCGCCAATGGTAACCTGTTGGTAAATGGTGCAGTTATTGCCGATAGATTCGGCACCTATGGCAGTTGCAAAACCGTGCATAATTTTCATTCCTTCTCCAATTTGTTTTGTTTGAATGTACAGGTTAGATTGGCCAGGACAGATAAAAGGGAGAAAAAAGGAATATGGCCGGGTTCTGTAATAAAACAAACTTCTGAATCCCCGCGAAAATGAAAGCAGATACAGGAGGCCAAAGTATGTTTTGTAATCTTTATTTAAGTTTTTTAGGCTACTTTCGATATCGGCTTTTATGCGTGATTTATTTTTAAGGCTCATAAATATAATAACATGAGGAATGCAGCGTATCGCATTTAACGCTACATTTAAAAATTCCTTTGCTGTTCTCATCTTGCTACGCTTTAATTTGGGCTAATAAGTTAGGTTTCTAATTGTATCGGCGGCCACACTAAAACCGTTCATATAGAGGTCGAGGTGGGTCAGCTCCATCCTGGGGTTGATACCTACCCTGGGAATGGAAAAAAGATTGTTGGATTGCTTACGTGAGATATTTTTTTTCTCGGTTGTAAAAGCCATTTTTAAACCACATTTTTCGGCTATACTAAATTCCCGCCTGCCCGCTTCTATGGAAGTGCCATAGGGATATGCAAAATACTCAACAGGCTTACCCGTTATCTCCTTTAACCTTTCAACCGAACCCTTAATTTCCGTGTACACCTCCTCTTCGCTCAGTTTACGCAAGGCCAAATGATGAAGTGTATGCGCGCCCAGCGTTACAAGAGGGTGGTCACCTAATTTTTTGGTTTGTGTTTGAGTCATTATTAGTTTATCGTTGAGGTCATAGTGCTTCAATCCCGAATTTTTCAAAATATGCTCCATCAACATGTTATAATCCTTCAAATTATTACACTCCAAAATCATGGTTTTTATTTTAGCAAAAGCTATCCTTTTTTCTTCGTTGGTTTTGGTTTTAAACACAAAATCCTTATTCCGGAAGCTGAATTGAATATGATCCTGTTTCAGCATTATCTCCTCAAGCAGATACCACCATAAAAAAGCTGTTTTATCGACATAACCCGTGCATACAAAAACGGAAAATGGAGCATTGAACTTTTCAAATACCGGTAGGGCGTGCGTGAGATTATCTAAGTAACCGTCGTCGAAGGTAAAAGTAACAAATCGTTTGGTTTTATTTTTCGATGTAATCCTTTCGTAAAACTCGTCTAATGATACGATATCGATATCTTTAGTAATAAAATAATTAATTACGTTTTCGATATAATCTTGCTTTACTTGCAAACCCCTGGTGATTAATCTCTCATCTTCGTTGTAAACTCTATGCAGCATCACAGCATGACCCATACCTCCATAAAATGGCTTGAATAGTTTATGTATTCCCGTTTTAAATATGAGTTTTGTTTTATTCATCCTACTGTATTTAAATAACCAAAAGTATTGAAAATAAAATTATTTTAAAAAGCATTGGGCTATCAACTCAAGCACTCTGTTTCGGTCATCATTTGAAAGGTTAGAGCCTGATGGAAGGCAAATTCCGGTTGCAAAAAGGGTCTCAGAGGTATTATTGAGGTATGCTTTGTACTTTTTAAATATGGGCTGCAGGTGCATCGGTTTCCACAAGGGGCGTGTTTCAATATTATGTTGTTCGAGAGCTTCCTGCACCTGCAAGTAGGTAATCCCGGTTTGTTCGGAATCGATAACCGAAGTGCTTAACCAGCGGTTGGAGAAAAATTGCTCGTTGGGTAACTCTGGAAAACTCAAAGCTTTTATATGAGCCAGGCCAGATTTATAGAAATTAAAATTTTCAATTCTCTTTTCAACTCTTTCGTCAATTACTTCCATCTGCCCTCTACCAATCCCGGCCAGCACATTACTCATGCGGTAGTTGTAGCCAATTTGGCTGTGCTGATAATGCGGAGCCTGGTCGCGAGCCTGAGTAGCCAGGAATCGCGCTTTTATAGCATAGGCTTCCTCATTACACAATAAGGCACCACCACCCGAAGTGGTGATGATTTTATTCCCATTGAACGACAAAATACTCATTTTACCAAATGAGCCTAAAGGTTTGCCCTTGTATTTACTCCCCAAAGCTTCGGCAGCATCTTCAATTACTGGCACACCGTAACGATTGGCCAGCTCCATAATTTGATCCATTTTTGCTGGCATACCATACAAATGAACCACAATAATAGCTTTTACTTTGTGCAAAACATGGCTTGCTTTTCGTTCTTCTAAGGCTTGTTCTAATAGTACCGGATCCATGTTCCAGGTATCCGTTTCACTATCGATAAATACCGGCTTAGCTCCCTGATAAACAATTGGATTTACTGTAGCCGAAAAGGTAAAAGTGGATACCAGCACCTCATCATCCGCTTCAAGGCCAAGCATAATTAATGCCAGGTGCAGGGCTGCAGTACCGGAACTAAGGGCAGCAGCATGCTTTACGCCACAATAAGCGGCCAGGGTGTCCTCAAAAGCATTTACGTTGGGCCCCAAGGGCGCAATCCAGTTTTGTTCAAAAGCTTGCTGTATATATTTTTGTTCGTGCCCCGACATATGAGGACTTGACAGATAAACTCTTTTATATTGTGTATTCATATTGTTAAAATTGAAAATAAATAAATTCCTGCTCCTTGCCACCCAACAGGAATATAACTGATATAATAGTTAAGTAAACACTCCAACGCAAGGGACGACTCCAACCTGTAAATAAATTAGCTATACCATACTCCCCTTCGCGACCGAGCCATTCTACAATCACTAAAACCATAACCATAAAACCAACAATTAGGGTTGAATATACATCAAACAAGTGGGGCATTGTAAAAAGGGATGCGGATAAAACTGTTGTAATATAATTTAAAGCATGCCCCACATTGTCGGCCCTAAAGAAAATCCAAGCCAGCACGGTGAGTAGAAAAGTTACCATCATACTAAAAAAATCCCTTAAATTAGGTAGGTGCTTACCTTTAGCAACAATGTCTATATTGCTTCTGTTCTTTTTTGTTAGCAAAAGTGGCAAAAAATAGATGGCATTTAATGCACCCCAAATAATAAAAGTCCAGTTGGCACCATGCCAAAACCCGCTCACCACAAATATAATAAAGGTATTTCGTACTTTCATCCAGGTACCGCCACGACTCCCCCCGAGTGGAATATATAAATAATCTCGAAACCAAGTAGATAGCGATATGTGCCAGCGTCGCCAAAACTCAGCTATATCACGTGAAAAATACGGAAAATTAAAATTTTGCATCAGGTTAAAACCAAAAAGTCGTGCAGTGCCGATGGCGATATCCGAGTAACCCGAAAAGTCGCCATAAATTTGAAATGTAAAAAACAATGCACCCAAAAAGAGGGTACTGCCAGAATAGTCGGCAGAGTTATTAAATATTTGATTAGCCAACTCGGCACAGTTATCGGCCACCACCACCTTCTTAAACAAGCCCCACAAGATTTGCCGCATTCCATCGGCCGCCTTGGCATAATCAAAGTTTCGCTTGCTGTAAAACTGCGGCAGCAGCTGCGTTGCCCTTTCAATTGGCCCGGCCACCAACTGCGGAAAAAAGCTCACAAAGGCCGAAAAAGCTACAAGATCATTCGTGGCTTGCAATTTACGTTTATACACATCAATGGTGTAGCTAAGGGTTTGGAAGGTATAAAAACTAATGCCTACGGGCAAGATAATATTCAGCGAATTGGCCTGTATCTCTTTTCCGAAGAACGAAAATGCGGTAATAAAGTTATCGAGGAAGAAATTGTAGTATTTAAAAAAGCCGAGAAATCCCAGGTTTACTAAAATACTAGTCCACAACAGCCATTTCCGATTAGCTTTATTTTCTTCAACGGCGAGCCTTCTACCAACGGAAAAATCAACAAGGGTGCTAAATATAATTAAAGACAAAAACCGCCAATCCCACCAACCGTAAAATACATAGCTGGCCACAACAATCAAAAGGTTTTGATTTCTTAAATTTTTATTGACAACAAACCAATACAATAAAAAAACAACTGGTAAAAATACAGCAAAGTCAATGGTGTTAAAAAGCATACGTTATGAATGTGTTTTTCGACGAATCTTGGGCAATTAGTTACGAGTTCATTCTTTTGCCGAAATAGAAATATCTATTTGTTCTTAAAAATAATTTGATACATTTCCTCAGTAAGCCTTACGGCTCCATACTCATTCAAATGCGAATTTCCTATCCAATGCTTTTTCGCATCGAATAACTTGCCAAATTCCACATTATTTAAATTGTATAAAATTCCGACAGAGCCGTCTGGAAAGTTTAAAGAATACGGCCCCATTTCATTTTTATTTTGAACCTCCTTAAATCCAGGCATCTCAATTAATATCAATTTAATTTTATTCACCTTACAAACGGCCGCTATTTTTTGGATGTATTTTGACTTCAGGTATCTGTCCATTTCAAAATAGTTTTCGCCATAAACCGTATTGTCTGGTTGAACTTTTTGAAATTTAAACTGGCCATAAGATAACTTAACATTGCGCTCCAAACTGCTCACCATTTTCTTGAGCATCTCTATAGCCAACCACCTAAATTTTATCATGGGTAAATCATCAATTGAATAACGGTAACCTACAGATGTAAATTCAACGATGGGATGGATTGTTTCATCCTCAAAAGATCCGGTATATGTACCCAACCCTAATATAACATACTTTGGCTTTGATTCGTAATTTGACAAATATTCGTTTAATTGAAAACAATTGGTTTTTATGGAACTACCGGGTATAGCCATATTATATGAACTCAATCCCTGTTCGCTAAGCCATCCCGTATCAAAGGCATCAGTAGCCAAGCTATTGCCCATCACCAAAAGTTCAAAATCAGGATCGGTAAAATGCAATGACTCGTGACGTTTAATAAAAGTAATATCGCCATAATAAAGTAGTGCAAGGTAAAGACCATTTACAATGGCTACCAATAGGGTAATTAAAAAAATATTGATGATGAATCTCTTCATGTTTGGGTACGAATAATTTAGCAGATGGGCAACTATGGATGAATCATTTTTTAGGTACAGCAATTACTTTTTCCTTAAAACGATAAAACACGGTGCTATCGTCTTTTACGTTTTGATCTATAACCATACCCGCAGCTATCTTATTGTTGTTACCGATAGTTATTTGAGGTATGGTAACACTATTTATTCCGAACAAATTTTCGTGGCCGATAGTGGTAAATCCGGAGAAACACACATTAGGACTGATAAAATTAAAGTTGCCTACCCGGGTGTCGTGTCCCAGGCTGCATCGGGAATTAATCAGATTGAACTCCCCAATTTTCACATTAGGGCCAAGGTTTACATTGGGGCCAATGATCGATCCTTCACCAATAACTGCCGACGGCGATACAAGAGCGGTTTTATGTATGAAGGAGATGAATTTAGCACCTTTTGCCAAAAAACGCTCAATAATAGGTCTTCGGTATTTTAGGTTGGCAATAGCCATTAAATAACAAGTATCTTTGGCTATTATATGCTCATTTATACTACCCAAATAAGGAGCTGTAAACTGATAGGCTTCATAACTTTTGGCATTATCATCTAAAAAACCTTTGATTTTAATTTGTTGTGCTTCCGATTGGCAGGGTGCATAATTTATGTATTCGTTTAACTCGGCAGCATGTCCTCCTGCTCCAATAATGATAAGCTCTGTCATAAGTAATAAAATAATTCTGTTTTGATAATATTTCGCGCCATGGCTACTTGTTTACCCCAAAGATACTGGGTACACAAAGTACCTTTGCGTTATTCGTGCCTGTACGGTTATTTTTTAATTTCTTCGTGACTGTGGTGCCTTCATTGTGTTCTTTATGCCTACCTTTCAAACGACATGCTGAGATAGTTACCATTAAGCGCCTAATGGTTTCCCGGAGCAACAAAAGCCCTTGCTCCTATACAAAGTTCTTTGCCAAACTCCTGCGCTTAAGCATTGGCGTAAGGCTATACCCGTCGGAGAAAGCTTCGGCGACAGGGGAACGGAGAACGGGTAGGGCTGAATTATCAGCGTAATCAATCACTTGAAACCTTTTTACTTATTTCACCCTCTTCACCCTCCTAAAGCCGGAGGAGCTCCTGCTTTTTTTAGGCAAAAAAACCGCCGACAGCCCAACAGGCAATTCACATGTTATAGGGGAATTATTTTATTTAGCCAGGTAGCCTCCGTCTACCACCAAGTTGGTACCGGTAATCCAGCGCGAAGCATCGGACAAGAGAAACATGCAGGCATTGGCCACATCTTCGGGTTTGCCTAAGCCCAAAGGATGTTGCTTTGTAACAACGTCGAGGGCTTCTTTATTTCGGGAATAAATAGCTGATTTTGACATAGGGGTATGCACTACACCTGGCGACACGGCGTTAACCCTAATATGCTTAGCAGCCAGCTCCACCGCCAATGATTTGGTGGCAGAAATCAGTGCACCTTTGGTCATGGAATACAATGTTTTTCCTTTGGCACCAACCACACCCATCACCGAACTAATAAAAATAACACTGCCTCCCTGTTGCGAGAAGTTGGAGGCAGCAACCACCTGCTTGCTTAGGTTTATACCGGCCAGTACATTGGTTTTAAAAAAAGCTTCCATCTTATCGGCCGAAACAGCATTTATGGGCAGTGTGGTAGATATGCCGGCACAATTGATAAGGCCACTTATACGACCTATCCGTGTACTGATATCTTTTACGATGCTTGCCGTTTGCTTGTACTCGCATAGATCCACGGCAAAGGTTTCGTGTTTACTGACATCTACCATGGCCTGCAATGTTTCGTCCAGGCGCTGGGCATCCCTCCCGAACAACATCACCCTGGCACCCATTGCGCTGCAGGATATCGCACATTGCCTTCCAATGCCGGATGAGGCACCGGTTATGATGATTACTTTATTGTTTAGGTTAAACGGATTTTCAGGCATATAATTTATTTGGATTACGGGTCACAAGGTGCAAATCTATCGTTTCACGGCCTACCGGTTAACAATTACCATTTTAAATTCAGCACATTCTATTCACCACTCGTCTTTTTCTTCGGAATAAAAGGACGCATGACACCACTAAGCGCCATATACTTTATGCTAATATACCCCTTTATACTTCCAACACATCGCCCACATAACAATCCTCCACATTAATGATGGTTGTTCCCCAGGACAACCCTACACCAAAACCGCAAAGGAGCAATCGCGTAGGTTGGTTTAGCTTGTTTTTTAACTTCGACACGATGGTCAATGGAATAGATACAGAGGAAGTGTTACCATACTGCTCAATGGTAGAAGGTATTTTGTCGGCAGGCAACTTTAGCTTTCTGGCCACCAGTCCGTTGATGTATTTATTGGCCTGATGAAACACAAAATGATCTACTGTCGAAATATCTACACCGGCGTATTCTACAAGCCGCTTAAAATCCTTGGGCACTTCGCGCAGCACAAAGTTGAATACGTCGGCACCGTTCATGTAACCCTGTTCATCCGATCGCATATTTCCATATTCGTCCACCACCTTTTCCTTGAGTGTTTCTGCGCTTGTCATGTTGCGATATCCCCCGGCCGGAATCTTAATGAGCGATTCCCTTTCCCCGTCAGAATTCAGTGAGAACCAGCTTGTACCGAACTTCTCGTCTTTTTCAATTAATGCGGCTACTCCGGCATCACCAAACAAAAAGGCTGTTTTACGATCTTTTGCCGAATACACCTTAGATCTGGTTTCTCCATCCAGCACCAGCGCTTTTCGTACCGCTCCCGAACTGATCATGGAATAAGCCACAGAGAGTCCGTACAAAAAAGCCGAGCAGCCCAAGCTTATATCAAAGGCAATAGCAGATCTGGATAAGCCTAATTTGTGCTGAAGAATAATGGACGTGGCCGGCATCCGGTAATCGGGTGTTTGCGATATAAAAAGCAGCAGGTCTATTTCTTCCCGACTTACCTTCATATCCTCAAGAAGATTCTGAGCAGCCGCATAGCATAAATCAGAAGCACAGGTATCCTTGTCGGCAAACCGACGTTCCTTTACTCCTATCTTGTCCACCACCTCTTTCAGTTCCTCCTTCGGAAAAACCACATCGTATTCGTAATTATCTATCACATTTTTAGGTACCGCTGCGGATATGCCCGAAATGCCTATGTTGGTAAATTTAAACAGTCCCATATTGTTTGGTTTTACTGGTTAGTACTTCAAAGAAAACTCGGATGTTTTTGTGTTGCCCGATAAAAAACGCCAACGACAAAACCTGTTCCGCCTTAGCAGAGGCTTGTGAACACAGGTAAAACGGCGTGCCCTTATCGTTTTTGTAAAGTTTTTATTTTAAACTCAACAAAAAGCACCTACAGGATGCGTAATTTTCCTGACAAGCGTAACGCCGTTTTTGGCTTTTTTATAGCTACTATTTAGTAGAAATACGTTTATAAAGCTCCTCAACAGTTTGGTATTTGTTGTATTCGTCCATTTCAATTTCGACCTCAAAATCCGAATCGAGCATTGCCAGCACCGACAGTTCGGCTAAGGAATCGTAACTTTCGTAATCTCTGAATTTATCGGCCATTTTTACGTCCGACTCGTCCATTTCTAATGCTTCAGCCAGGGCTGTAATAAATTTATCTTTCATCTCATTAAAATTTAGTGGGCGTTTTCAATTATATGATTTCCGTGTAATAGATTGTTAACCGAATATAAAAAAATTTGCTCGTTTTTAATATCTATTAACAAATATTGCTCTAATATTTTACACCAAATCAACTTTCTATTACGCGAATAACCATAAAAGCTTCGGCACGATCGAAGCCAACCGTGCACCCTCGAAATTTGGCCAAGGCCTCTATGGCTTGAAGCGAGCGGGAGTTTGGAAATTCGCGAAGCTGGCTTTTAAACAACTTCATAGCTTCTAATTTAGCTGCAAAAGTATCGCTAACCTCCTCAAAATAATTAGGTATAAAAACATCAGCCGCAAAGGGAGCTGCCCATTCAGTTTCGGAGAGCGTTTCGTAGGCATAAATACGCTTCACTGTGTTGCCGTGCACAGGCCGTGCAGCAACCAGACCGGCGTTAAAAACAGCCTGATGGTCGTGGTGTATGTCGCCCCGGTGGGGTAAAAATAATTCTTCTATCTCAAACTTCTTCAACACATGGGCTATCTCGCCCGACATATCGGCCTTTGACACCAGATCGAGATCGGGAGCCGGAAAATCCAAAAAAACGGTTTCGCTTACACCCAGCAGTGCATGTGCATCCAGGGCTTCCCTGCGCACATTGGCCACACGTTCTTCACTATAACGTTTTGCCGATCCGCGTGTAGCCACCAGCACGTAAACACGATGCCCTTGTTGCGATTTCTTTTTAATGAATCCCCCACAGCCCAACACTTCATCATCGGGGTGTGGGGCTAAGATCAGTATGTTCTTTTTCATAGATATGTTAATTTTGTTTTAAACTCAAACTTTTTTATCAAGCACTTAGATTCCCTTACTGCCTTTTAACATCTTATAAGCCCTTTGTGCCAGCCGGTTCGATTCGTACTTCCTCAGTTTCCATAGGAAATGATAACGCCCCGGATGGAGTGTATAACCCGCACAATGATACGCTTGACGCTCGCCTCCAAAATCTTTTTTAAACTTATATACGCCGTACAGGCTGTCCGACATATCGGGCTCTTTAATCGGGATACCCCCCATATCGAATGCTTGATAACCCTTTTCTTTTCCAAACTTTATGTTCTCATACATCAAGAGGGAGGACGCATTGGTTACCCTGTTTAATTCTATATCCGAAGCACCCAAATAATAATACAAGCTTTTTTGGTGCGCTACGATTATACTACCTGCCACCGGCTTATCGTTATAATAGGCCATGGCCACATAGGTATTATCCGAAGACAATAATGTTTTTAAATACCCTTCTGATTTAAAATAAATATTAGAGTAGGATTGCCGCTTGTTTGCAAATAGTTTATTTTCGAGGAAGCAGTAATCCGGGATAAGCGCAAATCCGGATTCTCCTTTTAATATTTTTACTTCAACCCCCATTTTTTCCGCTTTTTTTACTGCACTTTTCCTGCCTTTCGAGAATGCTCTAAAAATAGCTTCCTCATTCTTATTTAGATCGACGATAAATGTGGCGCATTTTTCACTCTCCCCGAATACCTCTTTAAACAGCTCAGCGTCGTACGATCTGGTTTTGGAAGAGATGGTCATGTTTATTACATGCATTTTTTTCAGGTAAACCAGCAAAAATTCTATTGCCTTCTTTTTCAGCTTTAACTTTTGCCCTTCTTCCACCCCATCGTGCACCAATACGGATGAATCGAGCCAGGCACTTTGAAAATATTTTTGTGCTAAGGGCATCACCGATAAGATACGAAATGGCACTCCGCCCAGCAGTATACCCTCATCATTACGTAATTGCAATATAAATGCATGTTCGAATGTCTTCCACCAATCGAGGGTGCAAAAAAATGTAGATTCCGAGTTTTTGTTTAAAAAACTGATCCACTCACCCTCGTCTATCTTATTTAAAGGGTGGATGCTGATGTGTATGTTGTTCACTTACCAGATGTTATTATATTATCTACTATAATTTTTAAGCGTTTTATAAATCTTTTGAACCATTGGATTGGTTTCAAACTTACGGAGCCACCAAACAAAACGATACCTGTGACTGCGGAGAACAAAAGTAGTGCAATCGAACTGTTGATGCTCTCCGTTATACCCTTTTTTGTACATATGCACTCCGTACAGCGGATCCGATTTTTCTGGATCTTCAACGGGCGTACCTCCAAAATCGTATTGGGCAAAACCTTGTTGTTTTGCATACTTCATCATCTCAAACTCCAGAAGGGTAGAGGCATCAGTTGCTCTGTTTAACTCGTTGTCAGATGCTCCCAAATATCCAAACATCACATTTTTATGACTCACATTAACAATTCCGGCTGCCGGCTGACCCTTATGGTAAGCCATGCCAATATATGCATTTTCGGATGACAAGATAGATTTAAGATGTTGTTGGGTTTTAAAATAAATGTCGGAATACGAATCGCTTTTGTGCTCAAACAATTTGTTTTGTAACTGGCAATAATCCTCTATCTTAGAAAGCCCTGATCTACCCTTGTAAATTTCGATATTGACCTCCGATTTACGCCCTCTACGGATGGCATATCTTTTTCCCTTAGCAAACGATTTATACATTTGATCTTCGTCGGGGGTGAGGTCGTTCATAAATGTGGCACATTTTTCAAATCCATGAAACAATTCTTGGTAAAGCTCTTTATCGAAGGAACGGGTTTTGGTGGAAACAAACATAACGATAGCCCCCTTGTGCTTCAGATAATCCGCTAAAAATAGAAACACCTTTTTTTTTATGCTTACCTTTTCTTTTTCTTCTTTTTCCCGATGCACCAATACCGACGAATCTAACCAGGCAAACTTAAAATATTTACCTACAATGGGTAGCACTGTTAAAGTTCGAAAAGGCACTCCCCCCACCAATTTGCCCTCTGCATCACGTATTTGCAATAGAAAAGATCCTTTGAAAGTATTCCACCAATCCGTTGTACAAAAAAAAGTAGATTCTGATGTGTTATTTAAAAAATGATTCCACTCCTTTTGATCTATCGCAGTAATTGGATGCACAGTTATTTTTAGTTTATCCGTAACTACTATCTTCCTCTTTAATATTGTGTTTTGCTTTACGGGTATCCCTTCTTTCATTGTTAGGTACGTTTAATAATTGCTTATAAAATTTAATGTTTACAGGCAGTTGCCTAAGGAATTAAAGTTTAGGACTATGTTAATTCTAAAGCGCTTATAAAAATTAAGTCAATACATCCATTACGTATTGGTGCATGCAATTTATCTCACTACGTCCATACCGTTGGTCAATGGGCAGCGGCACCATATATTTCGACATGCGGGCTTCAAAAGTATCGGGGTCAACCTGCTGCAACACGCTTGTCCAGAGCCTACCCACATACACCTTTTTTTCTCTTAATTTTTTATCGAGATCTTCTTTTTCTATAAGCAGGGGGTATACCATGGGAACACAAGTATCGTCGAAGGATTGCAAAGGATCGAGCTGGTTTATTTTGCTAAAATGAAAATGGGCATACTTAAAATTCTCCTTTCGCTTAGCCGCTATCCTGGGATAGTTAACATTTTTGAGTAAACATTGCGTAAGTGCCGACATACGTAAGGGCCCGGATTTGTCGATACGCTCCTCATTTTTCATTCGCTCGCTGTAAGTAAGGTTGGTGCCCTGCTCTATGGTAGCAAATAAAAATGAGGAGGTGCCTGCCGATCTATCCTGGGCGTAGGCATCCATACCTTTTGAGGCATATTGTCCGATAACATAGCACCCATCGGGCACCCCAAAAAATTTACGTGGCGAATAAACGCTGTAACAGTCCTCTACCGGTTGGGCATAAAAAGCTGCAGAGTTATCCACGATAACGTTACGAAACTTGCCGGCGATTGCTTTCATTTTACTGTGGCTAAGTATGCCGAAGTAATTCACAATAACAAAGGCACTATTGTCTTCCTGTTTTACATCAATTGGTTCAAAATGCGCATTAATATGATATTTGATGGTCTTGATGCCGTGATCGGTCAAATACTTGTTTACGCTCGGGCACAGATAGTAGGGCAGGTAAACGGTATGATAGCCGTACAATCCACAGGCGTGGTAAATACCCGATCTGGCAGAATTTAAACGCGCCATATCGAGTTCGTTGTTATAATATTCGTGCGTACCTTCCAGGTCGAGACCAATAAAACTGCCAATTTCCTTCATTTCTGTTCCTGTTTATCGCGTATGGTTTTAAAATCGTAGCCACAATTCATAAAATAATCCAATGCCGATACATTGGATTGAAATCCATCCCAGAGCTGGGGATATTCCACCGGGTTAAATTGGGAGTATCTCAATTCGATTCCCTGCGAATCAAAATCCTCACTGGTTTGATAAGCTTTAGCTCCTGTGCCGGAATAATACACCGTACCGTCCAATGCCTTACAAATATCAATTATTTTTTCCGTTCGAGTCGATGCAATATTTAGCTCCGAGGAGCGCACAAACTCGGTATCGATACCCATTTTTTTTGTGTAAAATAAAATAAAAGCAGCATTTAAGTCCACTATATCCTTGTATTGCTGTTCTAATATTATTTTATAATCTTCAAACACCTCTTCAAAATTGGGTGCTTTTTTATAGTTAACAGCTACCGTGTCGAGATGTTTCTTTTTCCAATTGATTTGATCTTTTGATGATACTTGCTTTATTTGGTCACCAAAATTCTGATTTACAGGGTACTTTAGCCGGAACGGCCCGTTGGATGTTTTTAGGTAGGTGTAATTGTGCATTCCTTTGTTTGAAAACTGCACGTCATCTAACAATACAAACACATCGGATTGATAGATCTTATAAAAATAACCCAACCAAGGCAGGTAATTGGGCTGATGAATGGCTATTGTTTTTTGGTTCATGTTGCAATTTGGTTTGACGGTTTTCGGTTTATGGTTTGACGGTTGTATTTCTGTCTTTTCATAATATCATCCTAAATGTAAAAGCCTTACAAGCACCCCGTCCGGTATTTCGTGCCTCCATATCACCCACCTCCCGAATGCAAGTTCAGAACAGGTTCTCCTTACAAAGGAGGGGAGCTGTATTTCGCATATAGTTAGTTTATGATGTCCTATCCTGGACGCTGCCTCTTCCCTGTTTGTCAACAGACAAGGGTCCAACTGATTACTGTTCACTGATTACCGTTCACTGTTTTCCCGTCAAAAAATAAATAATAATAAGGTGACGGGATGTCGCTTCGCTCCAACTGTTTACTGATTACTCTTTCGTATAAATATTATCGTGTTTAAAAAATGTAAAAAAAGAGGCAAAAAACAGTTTGGCATCGTAGGTAAACGAATAGTTATTTACATATTCCACATCAATGGGTATGTTAATGTCCCAATCGTGAATTTCGCGACATCGTATTTGTGCCAGGCCACTAATTCCGGGCTTAACGCTAAAACGTTGTTTTTCAAATTCGTTGTAATCACTGTATTTTTTAGGATAATGTGGCACCGGAGGTCTGGGGCCGATAAAACTCATTTCCCCTTTCAGAATATTAAACACCTGTGGCAATTCGTCTATACTGGTTTTGCGTATAAAAGCACCCACCTGTGTAATTCTGGGATCGTTTTCGTAAACCGTACTGCTTTTTTTTATCCGGCTTTGATCGCTCACCATCGACCTAAACTTATATACCGTAAATATTTTACCGTTTTTGCCCAAACGGGCTTGTTTAAATACGGCCGGTCCTTTCGATTCGAGTTTTATGGCTATACCAACTGCTATAAAAACCGGTATCAATAAAATAGCTGCAATCAGTGCCAGGAAAAAATCGATAAGCGGTTTAAAAATTAATTTATACATCAAATTGTGTTATTAGTTCAACATTTTGTGCGGTATGCTTTTCACTCGTCTTTAGTGCATTGTTGCTGTAAAAGTGGCACTGAGTACTATTGTCCGCCAGCTCCTTGATATACGCAATTATTCTATCGGACTGATCGGGAGTAAAGGATTTTCCGAGCTCATTCTCCAATATCAAACTCTCCAAGTCGGATCCGGAACCCGCTATTGCCAATATAGGCGACCCCACCGACATATAATTAAAAACTTTGCTGGGTATGGCCAGAGCACTGGCATTTTCACTTAGGCTCACTATCGACAAGTCGGCCGAGGAAAGTGAATAAGGTAACATATCCACTTCCTGCCAGGGCAGTATCCTACAGTTGCCTATCCCCTCCTTAACAAGCCTTTCCTTTAATTTCCCCTCGCTTCGTCCTCCGCCCACCAATACAAATAGAATTTTAGGATGGTTAATTTTGGCTGCCAAGTCAATGATCAGATCTACCTGATGTGTATATCCAAAATTACCCGAGTACAACACCACAAATTTATCCTGCAAACCATGCTGCTTTATAAAGGGATTATTGCCCTTTGGCACCGGCTTTAAAAATGAATTATTGGTCCACAGCGGTACAATGTTTATTTTTTCGGTACTGATGTAGCTGCTCATCGCCTGTCGCATTCCATTGGTCAAGGTATATATTTTTGTAGCTCCCGCATATACTTTTTTGTTGGCCAGCGACCATAACTTTACGATGGGCGATTTTTTGTTGACAAAACCATACTCGCTCAAGGCATCCGGGTAAAGATCGAAAATTAACAAGGAGTAGCTATTGGACAACAACATGGGGAGCAGGGGAGCAAATGGTGGATTGCTGACAATAAGCAAATGCGATTTGCGAAACCTGAACAATACCGATACCCAAATCTGTACTGCAGAAACAAACCAGCTTAGTAACCTTTTAAAATTAGAAGAACGGTTATAACGCATAATTTTGTATATCTGCACCCTGCTGTCCAAAGGCACATCCCGTTCAACAATCCGGCCGGCTATTAAAGTGGTACGATACCCCTTGCGCGCATAATCGTTGGCAATATCAATCATTAAATAACCTGAATCCTGATTTATGATGGTGATTTCTCTCAACTGCTTCGTAATTATAATTCGTTCTAATCTATTTTCTACCTTTTAAATTCTTGAATTATTATGGCTTAAAAATGTTCAATAATTCCCTGGCTGCACCTTTTACTCTTTCGGTATGAGGGGGGTAAATTTGCTCCCTTTTATTACGATCCGGAAAATTGGCCAGCATGCTCGCCAATCCTTTGTAGTCATGGGGTTTAAAATATTCCCCTTTATCTTCCAACTGCTCCATATTTACCTTTAAATCACTTGCTATCACGGGTACCTGCAAGGACTTTGCATCTTCGATTACGGTACTCCATCCTTCAAAAAGACTGGGTTGTACCACGGCTTGACAATGATTCATCAATTGCATCTGATCATTGCGCGGAATGATACCCAACAGGCTTATTTGGCTGTGCAGGTTATTGTGGTTAATTATTTGATGCAGCTCGGCAAGGTAGGGCGAGTCGGTAGCAGACGGAAATCTGCCTGTAAAAGCCAGATGCTTGTGTATGCCTTGCTCTTTTAATCGTGCCAATGCCAGCAACACCACCTTATGATTTTTATGCTTATGAAATTGATTCGAAACCATAAAATATTTCTCAGGCAATTCATATTTCTTCCTTAGTTCGTTAATGTCCAGACTCTTAAATTCGTCGTTTATAGATACAAAGTGATAAATATGAAACCCCAATTGCTTTCTGATTTTAAAAAACCGGTCGAAATCGTCTTTTACTGCCCGGCTCGACACCACCATGTCGGTGGCATTGCGCAGCATAAGATTGAGTCTTAAGGTTCGATGCAACAGGGTTGAACGCGTAAAAAACTCCGGATAAATTTTGTGCTGTAAGTCGGCATACCAGGCAATAACCCTGGCCTTTGTTCTGGATTTTACCGGACAATCCCTCACCGGATAAATAGCATCCAAACCATCGCGCTCTATTAATTCGTCGGTAAATAGGTTTTTCCGCTTTAACCACGACATAAGATACCCCTTTGCAATCTTTTTTTCGGGATACGGCACAAATGTAATATGCGGATAATCAATATTACCGATGTACTTTTTTAAGGGTTCACTATAATAAAGTGTGATGTCGGGTTTTTCCTCCTCGCTTAAATAATTAAAAGTTTTGATGAGGTTAAGAATGTAAGTAATACCGCCCATCCATGTGGGTTGAAAATTGAACAGAAGGCCAATTTTTAGTCTATCTTTGTTGGGAAAAGTCATTGTTTAACAAACGATTTTTAATAAAAATAAATTAACAAGCCTCCTTGTCTATAGCCAAGGTAATATGATTATTCCTGCAACCAGTCATAATATTGCCTCAAACCCTCTTTCATATTAACTGTAGGTGCATACCCAAACGATTTTAGTTTACTTATGTCGGCTTTCCAGTTAAGGGGGTCGCCCTTTCGGGTAGTACCGGAAAATACGTAATTAATCTCCTCTTCAAAAAAACCAAAGAAAGTGGCCACGGCATCCTTAATTTTCACTTCCTGTCCGTTGCCAATATTAATAATATCTGCTTTAAATTCCGACGAAAGAGCCACCAATTCGATGGCTCTGGCCAAGTCGTACACATGGATAAAATCTCTTGATTCATTGCCCGTTCCAAACAATTCGATGGGATTGCCCGATAATGCCTTTTGATTCAAATCCCAAAACAGTTGTTTTTGCAGCCCGTTTCCGTACACAGAGAAAATTCGTAAGGAGCAGGTTTTTAGATTAAAAAACTTATAAAACTCCTCGCATATCTGCTCTGCCTGCAACTTATGAAACCCGTAAGGCGAAAGCGGGGCTCGCTGCGCACGCTCGGCCACGGGCAGGCTTTGTGGATTACCATAAACGGCTGCACTGCCCAGGTTAATGAACTTACATTCCGGCTGAAACTGGTTGATGGCGGTAAGTATTTTAAATACGTTTACCGTATTTAAATAGTAATCCCTCATCGGATTTCTTAGGGAATCGGGTACACTGGCTGCACCGGAACAATTGATGCACAAGTCGTATTTTTGGTAATGAAAAACCGTATTGTAATCGGAGTTGGAGGCATCAATTAAAAAGTAACGGTCGGCATCGGTATAATCCACCACTACATCGGCTTTAAAAACATTGTAATTGTTCTGTTGATAATACCGCACCAAATTGCGGCCAATAAATCCTTTGGAACCTATGATTAGTATGTTCATTTTTTATTGCATTAGAAGTTAGAAGTTAGAAGTTAGAGGTTAGACGTTAGAAGTTAGACGTTAGAGGTTAGAGGTTAGAGGTTAGAGGTTAGTAATTAGTTCGTGATAAACCGATAAAATTCTTCACATATAGAATCCTTTGAAAATCGTTGAATACTTTGGCGAGCATTAGCTCCTAACTTTTCGCGTAAATTGCTGTCGTTCATTAACAAGGAAAGCTTATCCTTAAATTGCGTTGTATCAAAGAGTGGAACCAAAAACCCGTTTTGTCCATCGTTAATCATTTCCGAAGGGCCTGCCACACAATCGAAAGCTACCACCGGAAGTCCTGCCGACATAGCCTCACCAATCACATTGGGAAAACCCTCTGAGCTGGAAGTAAAAGCAAAAATAGCACTTTGCCTATACAACTCTTCTACCTTATCGTGCTTTCCCGTAAAAACTACGCTGTTTTCCACGCCTAAATCTTTCGCCAGCATTTTAAGTCTATCCATGTTCTTCTGTTTCAAATGGTCGTATCCCACTAACATCAGTTTCCAATCCGGTGCATTGATCCCGGCAAATACTTCAATCAACTTATCCTGATTTTTACTTCGGATTAGCCGACCCACCATAATAACTATTTTTTCCTTTTTAGGCTTGGGTTCCACCCGGCCTAATTCTCGAATAGGGTTCCCGATTACCGCAATATTAGGGTGCTTAATGCTTTTTAAAAAAATAGTTTTGCCTTTTTCGGTCTGCAATACCACTCCTTTGGCGGTTGGGTAAAGCTTTCTTCGCAGGTAATCTTGCAGCTTACCCAAGCTTTTGTCAGGCTGACTTCTATCGGAGACATAGACCGGATATTTAGTGCCCAACATGGAAAGTAATACAAAATTATTCCAATACTCCCCAAAGCTTAGCACCGAATCAGGAGCGATTCGTAATATCGTTTTACGCAGATATACTATTGTTTTTAGTGTAGAAACCAAACGCTTTTTATTGTTAAAGCTAAATTTTGGTTTATGTACGATTACATTGTCCGGAATCTTATAAAATATCTCTCGGTTTAAACCGTATAGTATCAGATGGGTTTCCACATTGGCTTTAGAGGAAAAATACGATGCCAGCTCCGACATCACCCGTTCCATTCCTCCAGCTTGCAGAGAATGTATAACAAGGCATATTTTGGTTTTTTTGTTTGCTGCTGCCATTCAATTTTTATTTAACGTAGAGCGGGATTGTTTGTGGTTCTGTTTTGTGTTAATAAAGGCGGTTGTTTGTGGTTTTGGACGCGGAGTTTTTAACCTGCCGTATTTATAAAATTTATTAATACGGCACCAAAGGCCGATTTTTCATAGGCAAAATCGAGGCTTAACCCTCGTAAAAGTTTTCTTAAACCTTTATCGCTTTCCGCCAATTATAGCGGAAAGTGAAAAATACGTGCATTTATCCGGTTAAGGAACGGGGCTGATTTACAGCAATGGTTAGATAACCGGAAACAAAATGGACTGAAAAGTTTCTTAGGGAACGGGTCTGATTTACAGCACTTTTACACAGACCCGTTCCGGAGGTTCATTTGGTTCTTTATATCCTCCACCATCCATCCGTAGGGGTTAAACTTACCGGGATGCCAAGTCATGTCCTTTTCCCAATACCCCACACAATCATCGTAACCTTCTTTGGCAAATCCATAGCTAATTTCTACTATCAAAGCTTTGCCGTCTTTATAAACAAAGTCGTAGGCCATACATTGATCATTTAACTTTTCGGATACCTCAAAGGCCACCTTTATGGTTTCGTCGTCGAAATATTTTTTGTCGTAAAGTATGGTTCCGCTGCCCGAGGCCCTGAAATCATTTTCGCGCACCATTCTTTTTATGGCAAAGGCTTTATCGCCCACCACGCAAACCCTGATGTCGGAATCGTTTTGCGGTATAAATTCCTGAAAATACACATAGCCCATTTCATTACCTGTAACCCTGGCATATTGGGTGGTGTAAAAAAAACGTCCAATACCTTTGCTCACGTCCCAAAAAGTAGTTTTACCGGCTTTAAATAACCTTACGCGTTCCTTCAGGTTACCCCATGCATCGTACTGTTTAAAACCTCTGTTAAACGATTTAAGGATAAGCTGCCTGGCTTGTGATAACGAACGCACCAGCTTCACATTATCCGATCCGGCACCATTACGCAGTTTAAATACTTTGGGATACTCCGTTTGCGTGGCCCAATCTAATGCCTCCTGTTTAGTATAAAACACATATGCAGGAGCCAATGGCGCATCTATGCCCTCCAACAAGTACTTCTGTGCCACTTTATCGTCAAAATGCCAAGCTGTATTGTAATTGGGGAATACCGCTTTACCGGCATGCTGTACCGCAAACAACAGTTGCTTTGCAAACTTGCTCTCTCTGGCGCCCTTATGGTTGAAATGCCACATCAGGGCATCGCAATCATTTAACTGCTGCATGATATCCGTGCTAAAACAATTCACCAACTTGTATGGGATATTATTTTTTTCGCAATAAGGTATCCAACGGTCACTAAATGATCCTTTGGCACTATGTATAGCTATTTTCATATGAATGAGGTTAAAAAGAAACAGCCCCTTCTATCTCCACCAATGGAGGAGGAATTGTGAGGAAGGGATGGTTGTGGTAAATTTTGCTTTGTTTAATTAGTGCGTCAAACCTGCCCTATTCATACATTATATGAATAGGGCACCAAAGGCCAATTTTGCATAGGCAAAACCAAGGATTAACCCTCTATACCGGCATTTTATATTTTCCGTCTAAATAAACCGATGCCCAGGCTTCAAAAGCGATGACAACCCACAATGCTTCGAGCTCCCGGGGACTTAAACCTTTGATATTACCCACCCAGTTATTTACCAGTTTACCATCGAATACTCCTCTTCCTTTTAAGCCGGGCAATACTTTATCGTTCAGGTATTGGTTAAACCTATCTTTTAAAAAGAATTCGCGCAAGGGGATTCCAAAACCCATTTTATCGCGGAAAGCAAAATGATGGCCGAAAACCTCGGCGGTCATCTGTTTCAGCAGGTATTTCTCGGTGTTGGTACCATTGCCATTTTTACGGCTAAGTAAAAATTTCTCCGGGATAGAGAACGAACGGCTCACCACTTCATTATCCAGAAAGGGCACCCTGTTTTCGATGGAATGCGCCATGGACATCTTATCCTGGCGTATCAACAAGTCCGGCAGATACGATTGCATCTCATATTTTACCTGACGATCGAAACGAGTACCCGTTAAGCCATTGTACAAAGATATACGATCGTACGCCGCTTTGCGTTTGTTAAATTGCGGGCAGAGCATTTTTGCCAGGGCAGGTTGCATAAAAGCGGTTGACATTATGGCCCGGTTAGCTTCATTAAAATAATCGAGTATCTCTGAGGGTTGCTTTACATTGTTTTTTATCTGTCGCAAAATATTTAATCCGCCATATGGATATTTGATATCATAAAACCTTTCGTACCCCCCAAACACCTCATCGGCACCCTCACCGCTAAGCAAAACAGTAACATACTCTTTAGCCCGCTGCGACAATTTATAAATTCCAATGGTGTTGGGATGGTTGAGCGGGGCTTCCAGATGCCAGGTAGCATGCTCAAAATGATCCAGATAATACTCCGAATCTAACAAGAACTTATGTGCGGTTATACCCAGGGTTTGACTCACCTGGTCGATATATTTTTCCTCTGAAAACCGCTCATCATCGAAAACAATGGAAACAGATTCAAAGTTGCCGTTTTTGCTTTGTTTGTTGGCCAGCCAGGTCACTAGAGAAGAATCGACACCCCCGGAAAGCTGACACCCCAGCTTTACATCGCTCATCAATTGGCTCTGTACGCTATTCCCTAAGCACAACTCCAACTTTTGTTGTACTTGCTTTCGGCTTATTTCGTGTATGTGTTGCCTGTGATATTGGTTCACATTAAAAAATTGCTCTACATTAAGTTCCCCTGCATGTGTATAGGTAATGAAATGGCCGGGCTTTAAAGATTTAATGTCGCTAAAAAGGGTGTCGTTAATATTATTTCGGAATAGCAAATATTCATCCAGTTTAGCAGGGTTTAAACCAAACGAAAAGTCATTTATATATTTAAAACATTTTAATTCAGATGAAAAAGCAAAAACATTTTTGTTAGATACATAATACATGGGTTTTATACCAAAGCGATCACGGGCTACATATAAGCTTCGTTTTTTTAAATCGACTATTACAATGGCAAACATACCATTGAGCCTGTTAAGCATTTCATGCAGACCATATTTTAGGTAAAGCGCCAGTACTACCTCTGTATCAGAAGTGCTCTTAAATTGATATCCCCACTCCTCAAGCTCTTTTTTATAATCAAAGGCATTGTAAATTTCGCCGTTAAAGGCCAGCGCCACTTTACCACCGGGGCTAAGCATCGGCTGATGTCCCATGGCCGATAAATCGAGGATGCTTAAACGGTTAAAACCCAACACGCCGTTAAAATTGCCATCTATATCTTCTATCGAGTGGCTGTTTAAAGCTTGGGAGCTGCCTGCCTTTAAATTAAAGGCTCTGATGCCGGAATCGTCGGGGCCGCGGTGTCTTTGCACCTTTAGCATCGAAATAATCCTGGAGGTATCGGTAATTGGCTTTGAGCTGGCATTTATATATCCTGTGATTCCACACATTTTTTATAAGTTTTGAATTTTTAATAGTGAGTGAACGGCATAAAACGTAAAGTTATGAGTGGTGAGCGCACCCCCATCCCTACCGCTATGCGGCAGTACTTCCCCCGCCTTAAAAAAAGGGCGAGGGAAGAGCCGATACCGTGAAGCGTTGTTTTACTTTGGACACCATATATCTGAATCATTCGTATTTTTTGAGCAAGCGCAACAAAACGTCTCTATGCGATTCGCAACGCGATAGATTGAGGTGGAACAGCCGTTTTTGCCGCGACAATAGCTTGGGCAACCAGCCCCTTTTTTGCAGAGCGGTTATATACCTTCCAAAATTGGGCTCAATAAAAGCATCGTACATCGGGAATACAGATTGGCAATACTTTTTAAATTCTGCTTCCAATTGATTATCGTTTGCAATAATGTTATTCAAAGTCCGGATGTCGGCGTCGAAAACACCTTTTTCATCATCTGTTAGATGATGAACTCCGGGCTCGGTATTGCTTTGCTTCAAGGGGATTATTTTATACGCTAATGTATCGGTAAAGGAAAGCCGGACCACATAGCCCCGGTTCCAGTCGGAATGAATTTTTCCGGGCCAATCGTACACAAAATTACCCAGGCCATAAAAAATAGGTTTGCCTTTATATATCTCATAACCCGAAAATACATGGGTATGGTGCGCTATTATAGCATCCGCTCCCTGATCGGCCAAATAACGGTATAGCTTTTTAGTACGTGGTGAGGGCAAACGATAGAATTCGTTTCCGGCATGCACAATTACAATTACAAAATCATTATGGCGCGCTGCCTGGTCAATATCGTAATAACTGTTTACAGGGTCGATAGGGTTACAGGTGTAATTACCATTGGGGGTGGACAGGAACTCGTTATCGGCATAATTGATTAGCGCAATCTTCTTTCCGTATTGCTCCAGCACATAGGGCTTGGCTGCTTCATCGTGTGAAGAACCGATACCGATAGTAGCCATTCCATTTTGTTGGCACAGTGCCAAAGTATCCTTAACCCCTTGCTCGCCATAATCCATAATGTGGTTGTTGGCCATAGCCAGCAACGAAACATCGGCGTAACGCAATGCTCCGATGGTATCGGGATGGGCTTTTTGATAGGGCCCTGTTTTAGGACGGGTGGTATTGGCATGGGTTAAAGGGCATTCCAAATCCACCACGTTTAAATCGTTATTTTTAAATACGTCGATAAAATCATTAAACACCGACTGAAAGTTTCCTTTAACGGACAACTCTTCCACCCGATTGATTGGGGCAAAGTCGCCGGTGATGAGGATGTTGATGGGAGTTGTTTTTTCTTTATTCATTTTTTAGTAGATAGTGATGAGTTGTGAGTTGTGAGTGATTCTTTGGTCACAAGCACCACTTATCAGGATTGTTAGATATGGATATAAGTATTTTTCTTACTTCGTCATATCCTGACATCAACTGATCATGTAATTCATCCGTAATATATTTGCAATCACGGGAATAATCAAGCCACACTTCCGTTTCATATTCTTCTCCCAATGCAATAGTCAATTTGTTAACAAATACTTTCAAATACTTTTCTCTTGACCATGCTTCAGCTATATTTGAGGTTATAGACCGGGATGATCGCCTAATCTGATCCGTTAACGAATACTTTTCTTCAAGAGGAAACTTCATGGTTTTGTAAAAAATCTGCGTTACCAAAGAATAAGCCTTTTGGTACACAACCAAATCTCTAAAACTATTTGCGTGATTCATAAATAAAATACCTAAATATGGGTGGACGTAATTTTTAACCATACAATTTACCTAATGTTATTTACACTCAAAACTCGTTACGCAATACGCACTACTCATCTCTACCCCCTTTACCCTTTACGCTAGTAGTCCGTTCAAGAAATGATATGGAACGGTTCTGTACAACAAGGTGTTTATATAGAACCGTTCCGTGCTTCCTTTAATACAACAGAATTTTCAAAACTCACTACTAGTTATCGCTATGCGCTTTACGCTAACCCACTCACATCTCACCACTCATCACTCATTTTTCAACCCCCCGTTCATCAAATCACCCAACTGATCGGAGGTCATAAACTCTACATCGGGCCATTTTTTCAAGATATTATTGAGCAGCTCGTTGAGTAATTTAAGGTTATCCGCCCTATTTTGGGGATCCAAGTCACCCATAAAATTGATACGGTGCGAACCTATAATGGCCGGTTTGTTCCATTTAAAGGCGATATCAATTCGTCGCAAACACTCCCCTATCGGGTCGCTTATTTTTGTTAACGAGGGTTCGAAAAAGCAATTCCGAACCAAGTATCGCTGTCCATGCCTGTTGTGGCTGCCCAGGAAGTGATACTTGCGGGTATAATTACCAAAAGAGCCGGTAGGTACCATCTGGACAAACAAACCTTGAATATATTTAACCTTGTTTTTGCTTAAGGTTTCCTCCACGTTACTATCCCAGGTATAACAAGGCGGGATAAATGATTTGGATCTGAAGCCAAACAACGTCTCGAACATATCCAGTCCTTGTGTTAAGCTTTCTTTCATCAGGTGCATATCCTTGGGCGTGTTGTAATCGAGTACCTCCATAAAATTATAGTCGCCGTTGCCCGAAAAGGTGGTGTTGCAATCGAAGGTAAACATAATTTGGGGTGTTTTTTTCCGAAGTGCTTCCATCCATCGTACCACATTAACATGTTCGCGCCCATGAAACTGCGGATGAAACAAAGCTTTTTTGTAACCCTCCTGCCATAAGGAGAACACTTTATCTCTTCCCGGATAACTTTTAAAAGTTTCGGTGACCGGCTCCACAAAATATTCTTTAAAATCTGACTCCCTTATCTTTTTAAAATCCGGGTTACCCACCACTATATTGGCTGTCATTACTGCCGGATTCCCTTTGGAATCGTTATGCGAACTCAGCACGTCAAGCAGCATGGTCATGTCGTCGTTATTTTCTATGGTATCTAAACGGTTGTAATCGGAATCCCCAATATTGAACCCTTTTTCGATAAATTTATTGAACACTTCCACCGACGGCATGCGAATACTTCCCCAATCGTCGCTTTCGATAACTACTATTTTACGTTTTGTTCTATAACCCGGCAGGTTAATCAGGTTTTGCGATAGGGTGCTTTTTATTTTAGACAACATTGGGGTTTATTTCGTTTAGGTTGATATTAGCCAGGGACGAACAGTGGATAAGGTAAAGCACCCGCATAGATAGTAGATTACAATTTTTAAAATAACTATGTCACACATCTGTTTCATTCGCTTCACACAAGCAATCTGTTAATTTATTAACAATTTGCATAAAATTGCAGCCGGAGAAAGCACCTTATGCTATTTGCTTTACGCTAATCACGTTCTGCCTGTGACAATTCGCCCTAACTCCTCCGAAGTTACAAACTCAACATCGGGCCAGCGGGTAATCATTTGCGTTAAGAGCGTATTTAATTGCTTTAATCCATTTTCGCGGTTTTGTATATGTAATGCCCCTATATAATTTACCCGGTGCGTACTGATTACCGCAGGCTTTCGCCACTTAAAGGCACTCGATATTTCGTTTAAACAACTGCTTACCCAATCTTTACCTACGTCGCTTGGTTCAAAAAAACAATTACGCGTCAAATAGCTTAGGCCGCTGCTACTCTTTTGCCCAGGCCAATGAATTCGCTTTCGGGATTTTCCGTTGCCCAAAGGTTCTGTTTGAATTTTTGAGGCAGATAGGTATTTAATACCGCTCTCTACACATACCGGTTCCAGTTGTTTACTAAACGGCCCATTGGGAGGCACAAAAAAAGTGGCGCGATACCCCAACAACTCTTCAAATAAATCGAGTCCTGATTTAATTACTTCTTTTTGGTATTGAATATCCTGAGGGTCAATAAAATCAAATGCTGCTTGAAATTCAAGCCTAATATCCCTGTCGTTGGCGGTTGAAATACCCCACATCCGGTTGTCAAAAGCAAGGTGACTGTTTTTATGCCCCAAACGTAAAGCTTTTAACCAAGGCATTACGTTTAGGTGCTCCCTACCGTGAAACTGCGGTACAAATATGCCTTTACGGATACCCTCCTGCCACAGCTTAAAAGACAACTCGCAACCCGGATACTTTTTTAAGGTATCGGTAAACGGTTCGTAATGATATGTTTTAAATTTATTATCGCGTATCTTGTCGAAATCTGGATTGGCCACAACGGCTACAGGTGTAAATACGGCCGGACGCCCTGCAGCATCCTTATGCGATGAAAGTAAATCAAAAAGCCGCGTCAGGTCTTCGGTAGTTGCGAGGCTGTCGTACTTATTAAACCGAAACCCTTCGTCGTTCAAATCGATACCTGCGTCAATCAATTTATCAAACACCTTATTGTTTGGCATGCGTATGCTGCCCCAGTCGTCCGACTCAATGACCACCAGTTTTCGTTTCGTCCTGAAACCCGGCATATTTGAGATATCCCGTTGAACGGAAGGGCTTATTATTTTTCCTATCAAAGCAAATATTTTTCTAATGAATATTTAGGCGTGTTATATTTGGCGTAGTAGATTACAGAAAAGATATTAAAACAGTACACTGGCCAGATTTATATCTTGCATAAAAAAGGGTATTCCCAAGCCGGGCGCAAATATCCATGCGTTGATGGTATCAGAACCTTGCCGTATTACAATTAATGTATTTAAAAGCATGGGAAACAAGCCTACCAATGTAAGGTAGCTGATGGTTTTGCCGGGTGGTTTTTTCACAAAAAACAAAAACACGTACATGGTGGCAAATAAGAAAAAAAGCATCTGAAAGCGCCCCCCCAATGAGGGAACCGTTTTTCCCACATTAACAAAGGTCAATAGCAGCAGATTAAAACTAAAAAGGTTACTTTCGGTTTTACCTTTCATCATATCGCCGAACCTGAACTTTATGATTATGATGGCAAACAACAGAAAATACATTACCAAATCGTTACCTATTTGCATAAACCAGGCAGCCTCCTGCAATTGATCCTGTACACCACTGGCATATGCTTCGTTGGAATACATATCGTATCGTTCCTGAAATACGCCCCCCATCCTAAGCGAGATAACCGTTAAAAAAGGAGCAATCAAGTAAGGAACTATAAACGAAACTATAGCCAAGGGTATATAAATAATATCGCGATTACGCGCAAAGAAATAAACAACCAAAATACCGCATACCGAAACAAAACTCCAATGCACTAAAACAGCGCTAAACGCCAGTATAAAATATCGCATATCGCGTTTTGTAACCACATGATAGGCAGCATAGAGAAAAATCCACATGGCAGTCCACATCCTAAAGCCCGATATGGCCATTACGGGCAACAACAAGCTGAAAAATCCCATAAATATCAGCGCATCCAAATTGGGACTTTTCAGGTACCTGCGGTGGAGCAAATTGATGCTTTTTAGATAGAAAAAACCAAATGTAGCTGCAAATATAGCAAACAACATGCGGTGGTCGGTGGTGATACGTGATACCAGGAACGACAGCACAGGCTCCAAAACATCCATGGAGTCGCTATTAGAATATAAATTGCTAAATATTTTAAAAAAATCAGAAAAAGGTAAAATACTTTTTTCCTTAAGCAGGAGCGCATATCCCACCGCATCGATATAATAACCCACATCCACCACCGTGGTGGCACCATAGTAGATAAGAAATACATAAACAACCTTTTTGGCCTCTTTATGGCTATAATCGGCCAAGGCCACCAAAAACGCCAAGAAGGGCCAGAGCACAAATAAAACCAGATAGTATTTACTGCTTACCGGATTGCCATATATGTATTTATCTAAATAGAGTGTATTCATACTGCATTTCAATCTTTTAACAGATCAATAAATTGTTTTGACACATGGCTGATGTGAAACTCCTCCGGGTTGGGCAAAGGCATGGCATCGGTGTAATCGCCTTTTATAAAGTTTAAGATACTTTGTTGCTTGAAATCGCGGCCTATGTTTAAAACCGGACGGTTTACGATGGCATAATCAATTAGTTTACTAGGTGAATTAAGCTGGGTGTTGTTATCGAAATTGACCAGGAAATCCATCCCCGGCAGTATTTCCATCAACTCATCACGTGGTATATATCCCGAAACAACGAGTTTTCCTTTCAGCTTTTCTTTATATCCATTCAACATGTCGTGTGAATTGGTATAAACTAAAAATTTAAATGGTTTATCCAGCGTACTTAAAAATTGAAGCAACGGTTGTGGATCGCGCACGCCTGCTATAAAACCACCTGCATAGGCAAAGGTAGGCATGGGATTGTTGGGGCATTTGTTGTTATTTCTTTTTAAATCGAATTGAAAGCCTTGTGAAATGATTCTGATTTTATTTTTAAACTCAGGGTAATAGGCATTGATGGCCGAGGCGATAGGAATAGCAATATAATCTACCTTTCTGCCAAACCATTTCTCAAAATAGCCAAAATAAAACAGTTTCCGATAGGTGTCTAACACATCACCCATATATGGGTCGCCACAATCGGCCACCCAGGTGGGCGCTATGGGATGTGTTGATGAACGTGACCAGGCCACACCCCAATGTACCGGGTGTGGAACGGCAAAGGAAATGAGCAGATCGTATCCCTCTTCGTACTTTAGCATTTTTTTCACACTAAACATATCCCCGATGGCGGGATACTCAAAAAACATTAACAGTAAACGTGTTAGAATACTGCTGAATAAAGCCCCCAGCCTATTTGAAAATGAAGGCACGGGCTTTAACGATTTGCCCCACATTTTCAGCCTGATTGGGTGTTGGTTTAAAAATTTACTGTAGTTGTGATTACGGTACTTAGTGATAACAGTCACCTCATGGCCTTGCCGGCAATACTCTTTGGCCAGCTCTGTAACCCTATAACTACGTGGCGATATCTCCGGGTAAAACCCATTGGACACCAATAATATTTTCTTTTTCTTAGTCATTGTTTAAACAGGAATTTAGCAGCGCCATCCATTGTGGGCCAATTACATTAATATGAAACCTTTGCACATGCTCTATTGCATTTAAGGCCATCCTCATCCTATCCTTTTCGTTACTCATTAAACGATTTAACTTAATAGTAAAGTCATGCCCATCATTTGACTTGGCCACCAATCCGTTTTCCTCATGTATTACGATATCGGTTATTGATGTCCAATTGTTAAATGCCACAGGCACCACCCCGAACTGCATGGCCTCGGCCATGGCCAAACCAAAGCCCTCATAGTCGGATGTTAAACAGATAACAGCAGCTTGCTTGTAATAAGGTTCCGGGTCTACAAAACCTTTAAAAACGATGTTGTTCAATTCTAATTCCCGGGCCAACTTTTCTGTTTTCTGCCTATCAGGTCCATCTCCAAGGATCAGCAATTCCCAATCGGGGTGCTGCCTGAACAAGCTTGACCATATACGTAACATTTTATCGGGCCTTTTCGATGTCCAATCCAACCTACCCACAAAAAGAATCTGTTTTTTTTTGGCTTTTAGGGGTTGGGGTTTCCTGAATACACAGGGATTACTGATGGGAACAATCCTGGAGGTATTCAGCATCAGATTCTTTTGCAAGTTTCTTTTAAACTCGCCCGATAATACAACCAATTTATCGCTGTGTTTAAGCAACGATTGCATGGCTATTCTGTATTTAACGGCACGGAGTTTACTCAGGATATAATTGGCTAATTTACCATAGCCTATATCACGGCTTAGGCCATGTAAAGGATCCGTATGATAAAAGGATATTTTTTTTGCCGGATAAAGTCCGGTATTTAGCCAAAAAGGCGAACGGTGGTTCGAAGCATCATGGTTAACGATTATATCGATACACAATTTTCTCAACAAACTTTGATAGTATCGTAGATTTCGGTCAGAAAAAAAATCCGTGTCGGGGAGCGTGTAAATTTTTGCCGGGAACACATAATTGTCTTCTTTATCGTATTCGTGGTTCAAGTAATAAACCCGGTTTCCATTATCTACAAAGTATCTGGCCAATGTATCGGCCACCCTGCCCACTCCTCCACGATTGGGGTTTAACCAGTTTTTATATGCGAAAAGGATATTCATCACATCATAACCTTTGCCAAAATTTTTTTGCCTTGTGGTTGCAGTGTAAGCAAGCACAGATAAACATAAAGAAGAAAGGGGGATATATTATATAAATAACCCAAACGATAATAGAATTTATTACACCCCTTGAGGTCAAGTTTACCAAATCCATTGACCCTTAACAGGCGCCATGCCTTAAATGGTTTTGCAAATCTAAAAATGGCTACTGTTGAAGTAAACGCCAGGGTAACAAACTTAACAATAGACTGGTTTAAAAACTCTACCTCCTTCCCCTTTGATTTTTGATCTACTTTAAAACTATTGAGGTTGCATGCAGCAATAATAAAACCTTTGAGTGCCCGGTTTGAATTAAACAGGTTGGAGTGCGTAGCGGATCCTGGTCGGGAAGTGCGTTGCAAAAAGGAAGATCCGTGGAACACACATTTTTGAGCAAAATACATAATTCGCACCAAAAACTCACCGTCTTCCAGGTAAGGAATATCTGGCTTAAACCTCAATTTATGCCCATCAATAAACTCCCGCAAAAATAAAATAGCCCAAATACGATCCGGATCAGGAGTTCCATCCGGCCGTGCCAAATGATACGCCTCAGTACCGTTATATACTTTATTTGACAGATGCTCATTAAACACCTTGTGGCGCACTGTACCATCTTGGTTTAAGATAGTATAACCCATAAAAGAAACCTCTACCTTATTTTCTTCGGCATGATTTAGTATGCGTGCAAAACTGTTTTCATCCACGTAATCATCCGGATCTACAAAAAGCAAGTATTTGCCCCTGGCTTTGTCCATACCATTATTTCGGGCCATGGAAACGCCTTGATTCTGCTGGTCGATCAAAACAATATTGGCAAACTCTTTTTGTAAGTCAAGAACTATTTGCTTACAGTTATCCGGGGATCCGTCATTCACACAAATGATTTCGTAATCCTGATGTGGAACATCCTGCTCTTGGAGGCTACGTATGCACCTTTCCAGTTGAGGTGCAACGTTGTACATGGGTAGTATTACTGAAAGACGTATCATAGTATCATCAATTATGTGCTGTTTTTTTAGCTTATATGGGTACCGGCACCACTATTCTTCATAAAACTCACGTTTTTTAAGCTGAGGAAATAAGCTCTTTTTTATTGTTATATAATATTTAAACGGGTTCAGGTAGGTAATCAAAATATAATGCAGACTACTGTTAAAATTTGTATTGGCCCTGAACAGCCTCAATTTAAATAAATTAGAAACAAACCAAATATAACGCTGACTCCACCTTACATCCAAGGGCAGATTGGGATAAGTATAGGCTCTACGAAAGGATTCGTTTTTAAAAAAGTTTGGATTGATAAGGTTCTTTTTTTCGTTGTTGTTAATCGCCTTTTTATGCTTACGATAGTTTACCGTTGCTTTATCCATAAAGTGAAGCCGGATTCCGTTTTTGGTTAAGTTTAGCCATAAGGGATAATCCTCGAGTAAGGTATATTCCTCGTCGAAGCCACCTACCGAACGCAGCGTTTGGGTATGAATAAATAAGGAAGGGGTATAATGAATCCTGTCACTAACCAGTAACATGCGATATTGTGACTCAACATTACGCGATGGTGCCATTATACTTTTAGGGCTGAACGGCTTACCTGGAATTCTATTTAAAAAATTATCATTGCAAAAAACATCCTGAAACACATCCACCTTCGAAAGTAGCACTTTTACCTCCGGATTTGATGCTATCCACTCCATATTTAGCTTGATACAATCGGGTTTAAGTGAATCATCGCCCGCCGGAAAACAAGCCCACTGGCCTGTTACTTTTGCCAACCCACGATTTACATTAGCAGGCACACCTGTATTTTTATCTGCCTCTACCATCTCGGTTCTTGTAAAAACATGCCCATTCCTGGTGAGCCATTTTTTACAAATTGAGACCGTATCATCCAACGAGCAATCATCCGTAATGATTAGTTCAATTTCGCCCCATGATTGATTGGCAATACTATCCAGTGTTTCAACCACAAAGGCCGACGAATTATAGGTTACAACAACAACCGATACAAGCATATTATTAAAGGACTCTAATTAATTATTTTTGAATACATTAGAATAAGAAAAATTACTATCCTGCTACTGACACTATACTAAAGTTTATTAAGCTTGTCGAGCACCAACTGCTTAATATCCATTAACTCGTTTAACTTATAGTAGGAGTACACTATAGCGATAATTAAAACACCCGTGCCAGCTCCATACCTCACTATCTCGTCAGGAATAAAAACCGTTATAAAGGACAGAACCACGATTGAGTAGGTGATTAGGAACCTGCCATAGAATTTTTTTGACAATCTGAATTGGTATTTTTTATTTAATACGGCATACGACAAAACCACCCCAAATAAAAAGGACAGTATAAATGAAATGCCCAGGCCATTAAGTCCATATAAATAATAAAACAACAAGTTTAAGCCCAAAATAAAAGCACCGGAAACTATCTCTAAAATAAGAAATAAACGTCCATCGCCTTTGGCTAAAAACACATATCCCATAGACCACGAAACCGCTTTTAACTGCATGCCCAATACTGTTAAGTTGGCAAACATAACGATGGGTAAAAACGCCGAGGTGTATAGAACCCTGACGGCGAGAGGCATGGTAACAATTAAAAGCGCTAAAAGAGGTGCCATAATCAGCAGAGCGGTTTCGGCCTGCTGACTCACCAATTTACGGACTTTTAAGTTATCGTGCTGAATGGCAGAAAGACGAGGAAAGTAATCGGTTGCCATAGCGGTAAATACGATACCTGTGTATTGCCCTACCACGCCCCATCCGGCATTGTATAGCCCCACTTGCTCCACCCCGCCTGTATTACTGATATAGGCATTAAGGATATAGGTGGATAAAGTGGTAATAAATCCGGCTAAAGTCATGGATATACCCAATTGTGCCATGCCCAGGCCCTTCTTCCAGGTTTCTTTGGGTGTTAATTCTACTTTATCGGTTTTTACCTTGCGCGAAAAATACCAGGTTAAAAACAGTACTGTAACAGCGGTAACGATAAACGAAGGGACGATACCTTTTAAGCCGTAAAAATAGTACAGCGGTATGGAGGTTAGTAAACCCAGCGCAGAACCGATTACACCACTCTTTGCCAGGTCCTGCAATCGGCGCATTCCCTGAAGTATAGCTTTTTGCCCGTCGCTAATGGCCTGTAAAAACAAGGTAACCGATAGCCATACAAAGGCCCAGGTATAATCGCTGTTGCCAAAAGACCATTGGCTGAGTAAGGGCGAAAGTGAAAGGGTAATCACAGCGGCCAACAATCCGGTGAACCAGGTCCACCGTTTAACGGTGAGTATGGTTTTGGCAATACGTGATTTATCTCCTGTACCTTGCGCTTCGGAGATATCGCGCACCGCACTAAAAGCAATCCCCAGTCCGGCTATGGAGATAATCAATTGCAAGGGAGCATTCAACAAACCCAGAATACCTACTCCGGCTGTACCTAACAATACAGCTATAAATTTTACTCTGATAATGCCAATAAGAATATTTATAACCTGTACACCTCCGAATAAGGAAGTGGCTTTAAATATTTGACGATAGGAAGATTGATCTTCTTTATCTGTTTTTTCCTTATTGGTTTTTGCATTATTGGTTTGCTGCTCCCGGGATAAATTTTCCAGGGAGGCTAGCTTTGAAGGCGCAGAATTTTCGGAATTATTCAAGTTTTTTTCCACAGACGGGTTTTAAATCTAACGTGTTAATCTTCCTTTTTTAACAGTGGGCTAAAAGCCATTGATTACATCCACCACTTTTTTCACTTCCTCCATGCTCATCACCTGGCTAATGGGCAAGCTGAGCACATGCCGGTGAATCTTCTCACTAACAGGATAAGAGTGAGCATTCCACTCCCTATATGCCTTCTGTTTATGCGGGGGTATGGGGTAATGGATTAAGGTTTGGATACCATTTTCTGTCATATACTGCTGCAAGCGATCACGTTCGGGATGACGAATTACAAACAAGTGCCATACATGACTCAAAGCATTATGTGAGGAGTGAGGAGTGAACGGTAAGGGCAATATTACATCCCGATGCTTAATATTTTTCATATAATAATGGGCAATCTCCCTCCGGTGTTGGTTGTCTTGATCCAGGCGTTTTAGTTTTACCCGTAAAACGGCAGCTTGTATTTCGTCGAGACGGGAATTCAGCCCCTTGTAATCGTTTATATACTTTTTGGCAGAGCCGTAATTACCCAAGGCGCGCACGGTATTGGCCAACTCCTTATCGTTGGTGGTTACCGCACCTCCATCGCCCAGAGCGCCTAGGTTTTTTCCGGGATAAAAACTATGGCCGGCAGCATGCCCCAACGCACCACTGCGGACAAGTGCTGAACGCTGAGTGCCGAGGGGAGTGTAGGTGATTTGGGCGCCTGCTGCTTGCGCGTTGTCTTCTATTATTTTTAGTTGATACTTTTTTGCCAACTGCTCCAATTCTTCCGACCAGCACAACTGCCCATAGAGATGAACCACCATGATGGCTTTGGTTTTTGGCGTTATGCTTTGCTCTATCAAACTAACATCCAGATTGTAAGTATTTATCTCAGGTTCCACTAATACCGGTTTCAACTTATTATCAGTAATAGCAAGTATAGATGCGATATAGGTGTTGGCCGGAACGAGTATCTCATCTCCCTCGTGCATTATGCCTAGTTGGATATAGGCTTTAAGAATCAGGCGAAGGGCATCTAAACCATTGGCAGTTCCTATGCAATTGAATGTGCCGATATAATGGGCATATTCCTGTTCAAAGTGTTGGGTTTCTTCGCCCAATAAAAACCAACCACTATCGATTACCCTTTTTACCGCGTTGCTTAGGTCGGGCTGGTAGCTTGCGGTTATTTTTTGAATGTCTAAAAATTTAGTCACTGTATCCTTTGTTAATTAGATTTAATCCTCCGTTTAATCCTCAAATAGTTAAGAGAATGGATTGGCATAAAGTGTAAAAACTTCACACAAAAAAATGGGTGAAAAAAATAACTTTATTCTTCCTCACCCAATATGATGTTAATTTCACCTTCGGTAAAAGTTCGGATTAACTTGGCGGGTTTACCTCCTATAATCGAGTAGGAGCGGAATGATGTGTAAACAAAGCTATTGTGGGCAACAACGCAATAATTACCCCACAATACATTAGGCATTGTAACGGTACCCGTTCCTATCGAAGAATGTGTGCTCATTTCAAGTACTTGTTTTTTTATAGGGAATACCCTTAATTGTCGATCGGATTCATTAGGATTGGAGGACAGCATGATATTTACATTTTGTGTAGCCATTATTTAGGACGGGTCAAAAGCTACTGCAACGCTTGTTACAAGAATAGTAGCCGATTGCATACTACAAACTATTCAAGCTGCAGAATGGATGAAGCGATTATAACACACCAATTTACCGCTGGCTAAAGTATTATGAGCAAACTTCATCGCAATTACTTATTTAAAAAATTATCCATCACAGCTACAAAATAATCAAGGTCATCCTGCACTAAGGCCTGATGCACAGGTATAAAAAAAGCTTCTTCGCCGTAAAAAACACTACATTGAACACCATGCGCGTAAAAGTGGTTTTTTAGCCCGGCCAGGTCTATTTGATGTCCTTCTGTTTTAAACATAAACACGCCCGGCATCGTGCCTTTATCCACCTGGAAACGAGGTTCGAACCCCAGCTTTAAAAACTCCTTTTCCAGATAGTTATAATTGCGCAACCTTTTTTTAATTATATCCTCTTTGCTATCAATATACGCCGACAGCACATTTTTTATGTGACGCAACAGTTGTTGATCTATTTCGGAATTTTTGTTTTTATCACTTAGTTTATCGGCTACCAATAGTCCACCTACCTGCAAGGGAAATGTTTTAGGGAAACTATAGATTACAAAATCGCCTACGGTTCCGGGAGGGACACCTATACCCTCCGAAAAAAAAGCATTGGCACAATCTTCGATAATGGGCAAACCGAGGTCTCTTAATTTATCGGGGTAGGGATAGGGGAAGCCAAACTCGTGGTTTATGAAAATGGCTTTTGTTTGCGGAAGCATTTCGCGCGACCATTGACAAAACTTTTCAATTTCGGCAGTAACACAGCCACTAATATAAAAGTTATTGGAAGTGGTTAAAATAGTAACCACATCATTTTTTTTCAGATTCAAGCTTTGTAAAGCCAAATAGATAGCTCTTCGCCCGTTTTCGGTATAAGCATATGCGCGTCCGCTAAACCGCTGGTTGAAATAATCATCTATTTTATTGCTTTGTGGAAGATGATGATTAATTGATAAGTCCTTTGTTTTAAACGGACCTATGCGGTAACATGGCAAGCTGTAGGGGTCGGGATTTAGAACAAACATAGCATGATTTAAATGTTTATAAACTGTTGATTAAAGCAAACCTATACCGTAGGGACGAAACCGCTTCGTGTGTTTCCTTAAATCTAAGTAAGCCTGAATTTGGGATTCCATCTTCGGTAGAAATTCCAAGATCGACATATCTGTAGTTATGCTGTTTATAAAACTGCCAAAGATTGAGCAACAAAAAATCCATTGCCCTCAACGGTCTTCCTTTTTCATTATCGCCCCAAAAAACTGCATAAACCACCTGGTGTTTCCATCTGTAAAATATTGCCGAAGCCAACATTTCACCATCCGGATTGCTAACTTTAAAAAAATCGACCGGCCATAAGTTTTCTATTTGTTGTAAGTCGTCCAAGGACATGTAGATAGGTCGATTAAATTTGGCTCTGTTTTGGCATATAAGACGATAGGCCTCTTCCCTATCCAATTGACTTTGCACCTGCTCAAAAACAAGCTTGTTCCTTTGCGCTTGTCGATAATATTCCCTACTGTTTTTCTGTTTGTATTTATCTTGCACTTCTTGCAGGTCTATCCAACTGGTTATTTCGGGTGTTTTACTAATAAAACCGGCTCTATTTAATGCGCTAACACATTTGGCATTGAAGGTTTGATGGTAAATATCGGGCGGTAAGGTAAGGTTACAATCCTTGTAATTTTGACTAAGTAGATACTCTTTAAACGATAGCATAAAAGTGTCTATCTTATGAGAATACATATTTTCCTTTTTAAAATGGAATCCACCAAAAGGTGCCGAAAAAGGTGATAGTAGCTTACCTTTATGAATACCGGCCAGCAATCCGATTTCGGGCTTTTCCGTATCCTCAACCAGGCGTATAATTTTTTCCGCTTTCGCTTTATTTAATTCAACAAATGCCTTGGTGTTAAATGGATGTGGGTCATCGTAAAAGTATTGCCCAAAAATTTTCTCATCCACTTCTATCAGCATAATTAGTGTTTTTTATAGTTTAGGAATTCATCGTAACTACGAATATAATCGTCCTCGCTGTACTTTTCGGATGCGAGCACAAAGCAGATAGCCCCTGACGAAAAGTTAACTATCTCGCGCCATATCCCGGGTATTACCATCAGGCCAAAGTTAGGACGGTTCAGCTGTATGATTTTTTTTTGCTTGCCATCGTCAATAATCACGTCGAAGCTGCCACTGGCGGCCACAATCAACTGATACAATCCTTTGTGTGCATGCCCGCCACGCTCCGATCCGCCGGGTACATCATAGAGATAATACACCCTTTTGACATCAAAAGGTAAATCTTTATTGTTTTGAACGATGGTAATATTACCCGCAGGGTTATGTATTTTACTCAATTCTACCACATTGCAATTGTGGATGTCAGAAACATAGCTTAGCATTGCGTTAGTTTTTTAAACTCGTTAAAGTCCCTCACATAATCGTTGGCATCATAATCGGTTGAAGAGATAATGACAGCCAATGAATTGGTTGAAAAATTTTCGATTTTACGCCACATCATATTAGGGATAAAGACTCCATGATAGGATCTGTTGAGCGAGTATTTATAATCCTGACGGCCATCATTCAGCACCAGGTCAAAACTGCCAGAGAGCGCTATCATAAGCTCCTGCGTTTTTCTAAAGGCATGACCGCCCCGTATTTCGCCACCCGGAACGTCATAAATCCAATACACGCGCTTTATTTTAAAAGGAAGTTGTGTATCCTCTTCTACGAAGGATAAATTTCCTCTAATATCTAAATATTTTGGCAATTCAATTAAGGCAGGTTTCATAAATTCTGTTTAGCGTGGAAGTGATAAAATGCTAATTATATTGCTTTTTTTGATTTTTTAGTTTCTTTGATATACCCATATTTTTTCCCGTAGCCATATCGTTTGGGTTTCATATCTGCATCGTTTATCAGCACGCTCACGTGATCGTTACCTGACAGACACTCTTCTAAAGCCTGCTTCATCATATCTTTCTGCGTTTTGTTCATACGTACTACCATTAGCACAGAATCAACATGTGCTGTTAAATGATGGGTGTCGGATATTAAACCTATGGGGGCCGAATCCACGATAATATAATCAAAACGGGCTTTCAACTCCCCGAATAATTTCGCTGTTGCTACAGATGCCGTGAGTTCGGACGGATTGGGGGGTATGGGGCCGGACGAGATAACGGAAAGATTGGCATGAAATGTTTCCTGAATTATATCATCCACTTTATTTTCGCCTATCAGATAAGTGGACACTCCATACTCTTTAGTGAGATCAAAAGCCCTGGCAAACTTAGGGTTACGTAAATCGAAGCCCACCAAAACAGTTTTCTTTCCTAATAAACTGTACACGGCTGCCAGATTTATCGCCGTCAGTGTTTTACCGTCTCCCGGCATGGGTGAGGTAACCAGCACAACCGGATTTTTCTTTTCATCAGTAACAAATTGCAAACGCGAACGCACCAGTCGGTACGACTCTGCTATAACCGAATCGGGGCTTTCAAATATATCCGTAAAAGTATTTCCTTTGATATGCGGAATATTGCCCACCACAGGCAAATCGCCCAGTCTGGCGATGTCCTCATTTCTGAATCGATTGTTGAGGGCAAAAACCAAATAAAAATAAAGCATAGGCACTGCACCACCCAAAAACAGGGCGATAAAATATATCATGGTAGCATTAGGTGCCACCATCTGGCTGTACATCACACTTGCCGGATCTATAACCTCATTATCGGGTCGGTTTGAAGCTTTTTGCATTTGCAGCTCCGACATTTTTTGCAATAAAAAAGTATATATATCGTCGTTCAACTTAAATTTTCGCTCGATACCCAGCATTTGACGTTCTGTTACCGGTAGTGCCGACGCCTGGGAGTTGATACGAGAGAGACGTTCGTTATTTTCTCTGGTAGCCAGGTTGTTGGCACGGCGCAATCCATTCAAGGTCTCCATCAACTCTTCCTTTTTACTTCGCATCCTTTGGTTTAGCAGGTTTTGTAAGGGATTTTTTTCTCCTGCCCCTGCTCCTCCCAACTGTTCTTTAAGGTTAGCCAGCTCCGTAACCAGGCTTGTGAGCGCCGGATCCTCAATGCCCATGCTGATGGGCACCATAGGCAACTCTCCGGTTTTGTCCTTTTCGAGATAATCAGCCAGATAATCGTAATAATTGGCTTCGAGACTAAGCCGCGCTTTTTCGTTTTCGAGTGTGGTTACCTGCGAAATGATGGCTTGTCCCTGCACCGAAAGATCCATGACTCTGTGTGCCGACCTAAACTGTGTAAGCCTGTTTTCGGTAATAACCAACGAATCCCTAATCTCAACCAATTGGTTTTCGATGAACTCGATTCTCCGGTTGGCCTCCATATTTTTCTTTTCGAGCGACAAATCCTGAAAAACGGCGGTCAACTCATTTAAAAAGTCAACATCCTGCTCTCTGTTTACCCCGTTCATACTAATTTCGAGGATGGAGCCGGATCTGGTTAACATGTCAACGTTAATTCTGCTGTTAAAATATTTTACCAAACGTTCGGGGCTATGCACCACAAAGTTTAAATCAATATCCTGGTGCTCTTTAAACCAATCCTTGTTGTTACATATTATGATAATGTCGCCATCGGGAAATCTGATGGTTTCGCCAAACTTGGCTCTGATATCAAGTCCTTGTGCTTCGGAATATAATTTAAAATCATCGTTGGCGATGTAATGCACACCCAATTCCACATTATGCGGTAAAGGATTTTTACCACTATACTTAATTTCTATCGGTATATCCGGATATAAAGGAATCTGATTGCGAACGGTTTTATAGTAATATTCTATCTCAAAACCCAAACCACGCACTGCCCGCTCAGTGAGTTCCCGGGAAGTAATGATTTTTATTTGATTTTCCAGGTTTCTCATTCCACCGGGCAATCCCAATCCTTTTAACAACTCATCATTATCGTTACCGGTATTGCTTTCCTCTTCGTATATCAGAACTGAAGTATATACCCTGTAAACCGGCATGGTATGCATTATATAATATCTGGCTCCTATTATGGCCAATACAATGGACACTGCAAAAAAATACCAGTTTTTGCTTAATATCTTAAGAATGGCTCCCGGATCGACACCGACATCCATAAATCCTGACTTAGCTTTTTTAAACTCCAATGCTTTATTGTTGTTCTTCATTGTATGCTCTTACTATTACTTCGGATTGTGTTAAAAAAAATCTGGCCAGCTCATCCAAGCTTGTTTTTTTAGTTACTTGTATTAAGTAACGCAAAAACAACGAGGCCGGCATTTGCTACCGAAATCAAAATAGCAAAAACCGAAGAGTTTACCTGGAATGACTTGCCTTTGAGGGGTGGCGCATAAATAATGTCGTTGGGCATAACATAGTAAAATTCCGAATTCAAAATACTTCTGTCGCCCAGCGAAAACTCCTTAACAACCGGCCCGTAAGGAGTTGGACGAATCAGTTGAATTTTTGTACGATTGCCATAGCTGCTGAGGTCGCCGGCCATGGCCAGGGCTTCAAAAATATTTACCCTCACCTTGGTAAGCTGGTACTTGCCTGGAGTCATCACCTCGCCTATTACACTAACATGATTGTTGACCAGCCTAACGGTGATGGATGCATCTTTTACGTAACTACTAAACGTAGATTCCAGTTTAGTTTTAATTTGTTCAAGGGTCTCTCCCATTACTCTAACCTTACCAATAAAAGGTATTTCGATATTACCCTCTATATCCACCAGATACCCTTGCAGGATGGCACTTTCCTCGGTGAGGGAGCCCTCAGATGCGGTGTTAAACATCGATGACCATTTGGGGTCAAGGGAGGATACGTTAATGAACAGGTTATCGTAAGGCATAATTTTATATTCGGATGGTTTCACCATCTTTCTTCCATCAAAAGAGCTTGGATCTACCTTACTTAATGCACCCGAATATTTAAGGTAGGTCATTTTTTTGCGTGATACACAGGAACTTAAACCTAAGAACAGCACCATGGCAATGTAAAATAATATCTGTTTTGTCTTCATAAGCTTATAAGAGTAGTAGCTGCTAATTACTCAAGTAATTACAACTTGTTTTAGTTTTGCTAAACTAACATTTTTTAAGATTTTGCACAAGGTAAAGCAATCCTTCATTATCATCGCTATCCAATTACCCTTTTAACCATTTATTTGAAGATCAACACCATATGCATCACATACCTATTTCCGAACACATCTTCCCGGTACTTTATACCTTCACCTGTTTCTTATACAGGACACAGATGAACCGTCATGCATATTATTTAAAAATTTTAAATTCTAACCTACGGTTCATTCTTCTGCCCTTCTCTAATAAATTGGATCGAATCGGGAATGCTTCGCCCTTTCCAACCGGAATAATTCTATCGTTGCTAATGCCACTACTAACCAGGTAGTCTGTAATTTTACGAGCTCGTATTTTGGATAAGTTTAAACTTTGAGAAGCACTAGCCATGTTATCTGTATGCACGCGGACTTCCATGATTATTTCCGGATATTTGTTTAGCAAGTTCACAATATTATTGAGCATTAGTATACCGTTTGTTATTAAAGTATTTCTGCTGTTAAAAAACTCGTCCGACTGCACCCCATATTTCTGATTTATTCTAAACAACTCCTTTTCGGCTGGGTGGGTAAGCGAATTGTATGTTACCCTTGCTGTTTCAAATCCACTCGACACAATATGCTTATAAGCCGGATATAATGACTGCAGTTGCGCTTGCTCATCGATAAAATAGATAAATGTACTGTCCGCAGAATTAAAGCGTTCCTGTATTTGATATTTGGAGGGAACCCTTTCAAAAACAGAACTTTCAAAAGGCACTTTTTCATTCGAACGCAGTAGCTGTAACCTAAATACACTTTCCTTTGTCGCATTTTTATCGGCTTGGTAAATCGTTTTTATTTTAAAATTACCCTTTTCTTCAGAAACCACATCTTCGTTTAAGGCAGTAGCTACTGTTTCGATATACTGTTGTTTTTCCTTTTCGCTGGCAAACACCTGTATATCTTTCGATACGGCCCGTTTGCTTTTTTTCCCCGTTTCCTTCGACTGCAATGCTACAGCAAGCTTTACAGTATGCTCACCTGCCCTTTTATACTGATAGGCAATGTGGGCACCTTGTTTAAATGTTGTATCATCTATCTGCCAATAAAACTTTAATATCTCGTGATTTGGGAACTCAGTTTTTAATCCATCCATATAGATACTATCGCCCAGCAATACGTAATCCTCAGCGCTGATAAAAGGCTGCTCAACATTCCTAACTTCTACTTCCAGTGTACTTACATGAAAAAATATTTCTTTTGAGGCTCTGTCTACAACATTAATATTTACCAAATACCTACCGGATTCTGGGAAACAATATTTCACACTTTTCCCATACCTTGTATTCCCGTCAGCAAAACTCCATTGATATTGAAACAACAATGTATCTACTTTGATCGCACTCTTATTTGTAAAAGGCACACAGTAATTGTTTTCTTTTTGCGGCTGTGCAAACCATACCTGGTGCTGCATAGTTTTAAAGCCATAAATATCGATACTACGCTCCCTTTGCGACGAAAAATATCCACTGTCCAGTAGTGCATCAGTAACAATTCCGAAATCGTCGTGTGCTGAGTTGATAGGTGAATTGAGCCGAACTGGTTGATGCCAGCCATCGCCCTTTCGTTTGGTCACAAAAATATCCTTTCCGCCCAAGCCGGGATGCCCATTGGACGAAAAGAACAACTCGCCCACCTCATTTAAAAAGGGATAAGCCTCATTTTTATCGGTATTTATTTTTGGCCCAAGGTTTACCGGCTCACCCCAATAGCCATTCTGCCATTCACAATAGTATAAATCGGCACCGCCAAATCCATCAGGCTTGTCGGAAGAGAAATACAAACGCTTTCCATCGGGTGCCATATATGGGGTGGTTATATTAAACCAATCGTTATTGTGCCTAAAGGGCTTTATGTTGGTCCACTCCTTGCCATTTTTAACAGCCCAAAAAAGCCCCAATTTATTGCGGTAAAACGGATTTTTCTTTTGATTCCGAATAATAAACATATTTCTGGAAAAATAACTCAAATCGCCCGTGGCATTAAACGTAATGGGGCCATCATTAAATTTGGTACTTAGGTCTTTCGAGAACAACTTGGCTCTTTTCCAATTGCCTTTGGCATCTTTTTCCACAAAAAACATCCCTACAGGTCCTTTCTCTTGTCCGCCTGAATAATCCACAAAAGCAGAGCCCCCTCTGTTTGAAACAAACACCAGTCCTCCTTCATAAAAAACCGGCGAAAAGTCATCGAACCTAGCAGAACTAAAAGCAGCTTTATTTACCTCATACATATTCGATTGGCTTTTTATCATCGAGGTACAGACAGAAAGTAGCACTGTAAAAATTATAGTTTTAATTTTCATATTGATTACGTGATAGCTATGGCTCTTGGTTTCTTAAAAAATCAAAGAATTAGGAGCATACACTTTATACTTAAAAATATACTTGAGCATAATCTGATGCGAGCCGCTCTTGTACGTGTTTAACTGACTGGTTTCAAAATTAAAACTATACGTAATACTTATCTGTTTGTTTGGTTTTACCTGGAATAAGGTTGAAAAGGCACGCTCGTTTTGATAGGAACCGCCCAAACAGAGAAAATCGTTGTAACATAACAATGTGTTTGCATCATATAACATTTTTTTTGATGTGCCGGACGATGTGTACTGAAACAATAGAGAAGGAACAATATTAAACCTGTCGCCTGCCCAAACTGTAAAACCTGTATTCAGCAAATAGCGAAACTTACTAAAATCGTTTTGGTAAACGTATTTCTTTTGGTCGATATCAAAACTGTGATTTAGGAGCCGGGGTATGGAAAAACCAACAAAAAACTGCTTACGCGAGTAATGCATACCAAAACTAAAGTTAGTCAAAGCATAGGTTTTTGAGTCCTGCAAATACATTTCATCGCCGGGATCCAAGGCAATCAAGTCGCTATAAGTAGAATTGGTCAATTTTATATTGGCTCCTAAGCCAAACGACAGCACACTCTTAGGAGAAATAATTCTATACGCATAATTGGTCGAGATTTTATTCTCATGGCTCACTCCATATTGTTCGTTAACCAGCATCAGGCCGAGACCTAATTTCTGACGCATAAAAGGAGCGTCGGCACTGAAGGTCATATTTTTAGGTGACCCCTGGATGCCAGTCCATTGCTGTGCGTAGAACAATGAAAAATTTAAAGCCTCCTGGCCCCCTGCATAAGCCGGATTGATAGACATAGGGTTGAACACATACTCTGCGAATGCCAAATTACTTTGTGCAGCATTTTCTGCACAAAAGATTGACAAAACAACGAATACGAGTATTAATTTCCTAAGCATATGTACCATCCAATCTGCTATCTCCTTATTACAATGTAACCGCTAAGTGCTTTTTTATTGGCCGGTTTTATCGAAAAATAATAGGTATCCTCGGGCAAGGGACTACCATTCTGATCTACACCGTTCCAGCTATTATCGTAATCTTTATTGCTATAAACCTGTAACCCCCTACGATCAAAAACAATAAATTCTGTTTTACCAAAAGTTTCAATACCTCTTATTTCAAACCGCTCGTTTATGCCGTCTTCGTTGGGTGTTATCAAGGTAGGTAACACAAGGTCGGTTACGGTGATTAACAAAAAGTCGTTAGCATCGGGGCATATTCCGTTACTCACAATCCACTCAAAAACATTCTCTCCTACCGATAAATTCGAGATAAGGTTTACCATACTCGTACTGTCGCTAAAAACAGCGGTCCCTCCTGAACGCACCCACCTACCCCATTCGTAAGGCCTAATTTCTGTTCCTGTAGTTTGATAGTCGAAAATATAAGTTAAGGTGGTGTCTTCCCCCGCATAAGCAATAGGCAGAGGTAATGGTTGCACTAATAATTCGTCGGTATTTATACAGCCATATGCATCAGTGAGCACTACCTGGTAAGTTGTTTCTTCCACAGGGCTGGCTATAGGATTGTATATACTCGCATCGTCGAGCGTGGATGCCGGTGACCAAAGGAACCTACCTTCGCCAATGGCCTGCAGTTGCACCTCATCTCCCAAACATATAGCGGTGTCGCGCCCCGCACTTAAAGCCGGAACCTCACGGAATATTACCTCTACCACATCACTGGATTGACATACCTCATTGACCTCTTCCCATTGAAATTGATAAGTACCGTACTCACTAACCACAACCTCTGCGTTAGGGTCGTTGTTGCTTGGGCTAAACAGGCCATTCCCGGGTCCCTCAGAAATACGCCAGCTACCCGCCCCATTACCGGGTATCGCATCCAGGGTATGCTCCAGATCGCAAACCAAAGTATCCTGACCCGCATTGCCGCTCGGAAGCTGAACGAAGCTGACCGTAATTGAAGCCTGGTCGGCGCATGTTCCGTTTACTTCTGTCCACATAAATTCATAAGTACCGAATGCATCCACGGTAACCTCCGTTTTGGGTACATCAGCATTTTCAGGCTCAAAAGTAGCATTGCCCGGCCCATTGGTCAGCGTCCACTTTCCTGTTGCTCCATCAATGCTATGTTGGGCGCTGAAGATATACGTAAGCCCGCAATTATTGTCCCCTGTACCGGGATTGGCTATCGGAATTTCATCAATTTGAACCGTTGCACTGCCTGTTTGTAAATTGCTGCACGGATTGCTCTTACTGTCTTGTACATTTAACAACGCATAGGTATATACTCCCGCTTCATTTGTGGGCACTCCCACACTTACCGTGTTGCCCCGTTGCGTAGTTATCGCCTGTTCGTCACCGTTATTAATGCTATAGGTAAAGGTATATGGGGCAACTCCGTTGGAACCCACAAAGGTTACGCGCGGCATTGCGCTACCCCTACATACAGCTGTGGTTCCAGAGATGGAAGCCAAGGGCAGTTCACTAACACTTATGGTTGCACTACCGCTTGCCACATTCTCGCACATTGTATTGCTTTGATCCTGAACACCAACAAGATCATACACAAAAACGCCTACCGCATCGGTTGGTGCATTCACCGATACGCTACTTCCTCCGTTGGTGGATACCATATTCAGGTCGCCATCGTTAATGGTATAGCTAAAGGTATAAGGTGGCGTTCCCCCGGAACCTGAAAACATCACCTCGACAGGCACATCGTTTAAACAGACGGTGCTTGTGCCCGAAATTTCCGCCTTGGGCAATGCGTTTACCGTAACAGTGGCACTGCCGTTCTGCACCTGTTGGCAGGTGCTTGTACTGCCGTCGGAAACACTAAGCAACTCATAAGTATATACTCCGGGCGTATTGGTGGCAACAGGTAACGTAGCTGTTTTACCCGATGCTGATGTAACGCTGAGTGTTGAACCACCGTTAATGTTGTAATAGAACGTGTAGGGTGCTGTACCATCATTACCACTAAATAAGATGCTGGGTGCACTGCTCCCTTCGCATACCTGCGTAGAGCCACTGATGTTTGCCGTTGGCAATGAATTAACAACCACGGTTGCACTGCCACTCTGAGCCTGGCCACATCGGGATGGGCCGCTATCGCGCACGGTTAACAATGAATAAGTGTAAGTACCGGTGTCATCGGTTGCTACAGGTATGGCAACGGAATTGCCGATAGAAGTTGTTACCGTTAAAGGTGACCCACTATTTATGGTGTAGGTAAAAGTATAAGGGGCAATACCCATTGAGCCGGTAAAAACTACTTCCGGAGCTGCTTCAAATTGGCAGACCGTTGTTGTTCCGCTGATAGAAGCCCTCGGTAGGGGATTAACAATTAGCTTACCCTTAGCTTGGGCATCGTCACATAAACCTGTAGCTATCGCTGTGTATTCAAAAGTCCCTGATACGCTTGGTGTGCCGCTTATGGTAAGCATGGCGTTGCTATAATTTGCTACAACACCAGTGGGAAGCCCCGTTACCGTTGCCCCGTTACCACTGGCACCAATGGTGTACGTAATATCGTCGATAGCGCTATTTACGCAGATCGTTTGTTCGTTGTTTGCTGATGTCAAGGCGATGCTTGCATCAGGGCGTACGTTTATGGCTCCCGATGTTGTTGAATTCCCGCAGCTTCCTGTTGCCGTTATGCGATAGTTAAAAGTTCCCGAAACGATAGGTGTGCCGCTAATGGTAAAAACACCACTATCAAAGCTTGCGTTTACTCCATTGGGCAGTCCAGTAACGGTAGCATTGTTACCACTACCCCCTATGTTAAATTTGATAGGTGCTATCGGATTGTTGATACAAACCGATTGATTTTTGTTGGCCGAAGTTAAAGTAATGATTGCATTGGGCGATACTGTTATTGTGCCGCTTGATGTAGCTTCTTTACAAATACCCGTGGCGACAACAACATAATTAAAAATACCCGATTGACTTGGTGTACCACTTAAGGTAATTTTTTTTCCCTCCAGAACACCTCTCACCCCGTTTGGTAACCCGCTAACAGAAAATCCAGTGGCGGTTTGCCCAATCTCAAATTCAATATTACTTATTGGATTGTTAATGCAAACTGCACGTTCAGCAGAATTGGAGGTCAACCTTATGGAAGCATCGGTAGTAACATATATGGTACCCTTTGCTTCAGATGGATTGCATCCGCCCGAGGCAGTCACCGTATAATTAAATGTTCCGGATTGAGTTGGACTACCACTTATCGTCAAAACTCCGTCGGTAACAACGTAGGTAACACCTCCGGGTAATCCGGTAACGGAACCGCCTGTACCACTTCCTCCCAACGAATAAGTAATATTGGGGAGCTCATTATTGACACATAAAGTTGCGTTGGCATCGCCCGAAGTTAATTCAATTGAGGCATCAGAACTAACGGTTATTGATCCCGTTGCCGTTTCCAAAGCACATGAGCCGCCGCTGGCTCTGACCGTATAGTTGTAAGTTCCAAAGGTTGTAGGCCTACCAGCTATGGTAAACATACCCCCGCTATAACTTCCGGTAACACCAGCCGGTAATCCGCTTACAGTGGCTCCCGTTCCACTGCCGGAAATGGCGTACCTGATAGTAGATATAACGGTATTGCGACAGACTGTTTGTGTGTTATTTGATGTAGTTAAATTTACGGTGGCATCCGGGCGTACTGTAATAGTACCATTTGCCGTACTGTTGGCACAGTCCCCGGTAGCAGTTACTGTAAAATCATATCTACCGGCTACGGCGCTTGGTGTGCCGCTGATGGAAAAAGCGGTACCGCTAAAAGTTCCCGTAACCCCGGCAGGCAAGCCACTTACCGTAGCCCCCGTGCCAGTGCCGCCAATGATGTATATGATGTTAGCAATGGCCGTGTTACGACATACGGTTTGGGTATTATTAGATGATGTTAGTGTAATAGTAGCATCGGGACGGATCGTGATCCTGCCCGTGGCCGTTGGCTTGGCACATGGGCCGTCCGTGGTTACCGTATAGTCATAATTCCCGGCTGTAGCCGTCGGTGTTCCGCTGATGGTGAAGGTAGTGCCGCTGAATGTGCCTGTTACCCCTTCGGGTAGTCTGCTTACTGTGGCACCCGTGCCGCTACCACCCACCGTGTAAACGATGTTGACGATGGCCGTGTTACGACATACGGTTTGCGTGTTGTCGCCCGAAGTCAAGGTTATCGTGGCGTCAGGACGTATCGTAATCCTGCCCGTGGCCGTTGGCTTGGCACATGGGCCGTCCGTGGTTACCGTATAGTCATAATTCCCGGCGGCCGCAGTCGGTGCTCCACTGATGGTGAAGGTAGTGCCGCTGAATGTGCCTGTTACCCCTTCGGGTAGTCCGCTTACGGTGGCACCCGTGCCACTACCACCCACCGTGTAAACAATATTGCCGATGGCCGCGTTACGACATACGGTTTGGGTATTATTAGATGATGTTAGTGTAATAGTAGCATCGGGACGGATCGTGATCCTGCCCGTGGCCGTTGGCTTGGCACATGGGCCGTCCGTGGTTACCGTATAGTCATAATTCCCGGCTGCCGCAGTCGGTGCTCCACTAATGGTAAAGGTAGTACCGCTGAATGTGCCTGTTACCCCTTCGGGTAGTCCGGTTACGGTGGCACCCGTGCCGCTGCCGCCAACCGTGTAAACAATATTACCGATGGCCGCATTACGGCAGACCGTTTGCGTGTTGTTCCCCGAAGTCAAGGTAATCGTGGCGTCAGGACGAATCGTGATCCTGCCCGTGGCCGTTGGCTTGGTACATAGTCCAACTGTGGTAACCGTATAAACATAATTCCCGGCGGCCGCAGTCGGTGCTCCACTAATGGTAAAGGTAGTACCGCTGAATGTGCCTGTTACCCCTTCGGGTAGTCCGGTTACGGTGGCACCCGTGCCGCTGCCGCCAACCGTGTAAACAATGTTGCCGATAGCTGCGTTACGGCAGACCGTTTGCGTGTTGTTCCCCGAAGTCAGCGCAATGGTGGGATTAAGGTTAACCCCAATTGTTCCAGTAGCCGTTGGCCCTTTACATGGTCCCGTGGTAGTAACACTATAATTAAACTCGCCACCAACCGAGGGGGTGCCGCTAATCGTTAATACACTACCGCTCAATGATCCGGTAACTCCTGCCGGGAGACCCGTAACCGATGCACCAGTAGCACTACCACCAATTGTGTACGCAATATTCGAGATGGCAGTATTTACGCAAACGGTTTGTGCATCGCTACCCGATGTCAAATCTATGGTAGCCGCCGGCCCCATTGTAATGGTTCCTGTGGCTGTAGCGTTAGCGCAAGTTCCAGTGGCAGTTACAGTGTAATTAAATGTTCCGACTGAAACACTGGGTGTGCCGCTAATCGTAAAAACACCAGCATTAAAAACACCCGTCACCCCGGCAGGAAGTCCGGTAACGGAAGCTCCCGTACCACTACCACCCACTGTGTAGTTGATGTTGTCGATGGACGCATTGGCACAAATAGTTTGTGTGTTGTTGCCGGAAGTTAAGGTAAGGATAGCATTGGGGCGAACCCTAATTGATCCGGTAGCAGAAGGACCTGAACATGCGCCCGATGTAGTTACCTGGTAATTAAAAATCCCCGTTGAAGAGGGAGCGCCACTAATGGTGAAGTTAGTACCGTTTAATGTGCCAGTCACACCCGCCGGAAGACCTGTAACAGATGCACCAGCGGCACTACCGCCAATGGTATACGTAATATCCGTGATAGCGGTATTTACGCAAACGGTTTGTGCAGTGTTGCCGGAGTTCAACAAAATAGTCGCCTCCAGACCTACTCCTATTGTTCCCGTTAACGAAGTATTGGCACAAGGCCCGGTGGTGCTTACCGTATAATTGTAATTCGCCGGAATTGCAGTTGGGGTTCCGCTAATGGTAAAGATGTTGCCACTAAAACTACCCGTTACCCCTGCGGGTAGTCCACTAACGGTGGCACCTGTACCGCTGCCGCCTATGCTATAGGTGATAGGGTTGATAGCTGTATTTCGGCAAACTGTTTGGGTGTTATTGCCCGAGGTCAAGGCTATCGTGGCATCTGAACGTATCGTGATCCTGCCCGAGGCCGTTGGATTGGCACATGGCCCAAGCGTGCGAACCGTATAGTCATAATTCCCGGGGGCCGCAGTCGGTGTCCCGCTAACGGTGAAAGTAGTACCGCTGAATGTGCCCGTTACCCCAGCTGGTAGTCCGGTTACAGTGGCACCCGTACCGCTGCCACCCACCGTGTAAACAATATTGTCGATGGCTGTGTTACGGCAGACCGCTTGCGTGTTGTCGCCCGAAGTCAGGGCTATCGTGGCATCCGGACGTATCGTGATCCTGCCCGTAGCCGTTGGGTTAGTGCATGGCCCAAGCGTGGTAACCGTATAGTCATAATTCCCGGGGGCCGCAGTCGGTGTTCCGCTAACGGTGAAAGTAGTACCACTGAATGTGCCCGTTACCCCAGCTGGTAGTCCGGTTACAGTGGCACCTGTACCGCTACCGCCTATGCTATAGGTGATAGGGGCGACAGCCGCATTACGGCAGACTGTTTGGGTGTTGTTGGCCGAAGTCAATAATATCGTTGCAGTACTTGGTACCCGGGTAATATAATTGACTTTAGACTCTCGTGCTAGTTCTTCACCAGGAATAGCAACCGTGGTAATTACAAGAGTCACCGTGCTGGAACCTGAACCGGTATAGCTTACTGTATGTGGTCCGGGACCTGTACGAACGGATGGCTCATCCGCACCCGCTCCAAAGTCCCAGGTATATAGTACCAGCCCTGTAATACCCGTAGAAGCATCCGTAAAAGTTACGGTACTTCCTGCACATACGGTGGTTCTATTTGCTGTAAAATCAGCTGTTTGTGCGAGCAATGAATTAGAAAACAATAGCAACACCAGGCTCACAAGAAATGTTGTCAGTTTATTTTCTGTTATACTTGCGATTAAGAAGGCATGGGTAGAAATCATAAAAATAGCAATTGCAGAATGCGAGCAGAGGTGTAATCAAAACATCGGGGAGAAATGGTAGGCTTTGTAATTTTCCTGGTAGACCAAAATAACATAGCAGGGCTTCATTTTCGGCACGACTTCGTCCGGTCAGTCACACAATCCATGCATCTGACAAGCTTAAAAAGGAATTGAATTTTATTGTATAAGCACAAGCGCAGGAAGTAAGCAACCGGATATTGAAGATTGCTCTATCAATCCATATTCAAATCTAAACAAAACCTAAACAAAACTAACTAAAAATAAAATGTTCTTTTATTGTATTTGATTAATGGCACTGTTTTTTAGCCATGCGGTTAGTTTTTTACCCATAAATCGCTATTTGCACCTTTATATCTTAATATTTTATGTGCGGACGACATTACGCAATGAATCGATCTACCGAATCAATTGTTCATATATTTGCCTGTATTTTGGCGCTATTTTGGTCCATGTGTAGTTATTTGCCAACTTATCGAAAGCTTTATTTGGCATTATTGCACCATCCGAATTATGCAGTAAAAATTCTTTTATTTTGGCAGATAGATCCAATTCATCATCTGATTTAAAAAAAACCACCTCATCCGTATTAAACACGGCGGTATTAGCCGCAATATCGCTACAAATAATGGGTATTTTAACCATGGCCGCTTCAAATAGCATAATCGACATGGCCTCAGTAAGAGATGGGAACACAAAAAGCCTGCATTCCTTCACTAAGGAAAGCAATTTAACCTTTTCTTTAATCATCCCAACAAACTCCACATTTAAACCATTTGCCAATGCCATAATTTGTTTTTTATAAGCTGGCAGCTGATCCAAATTACCCACCACAATTAATTGTCCCTTAAAATCAATGTTTTTAAGTGCACGCAACAAGATATGTAAACCTTTTACAGGAATAATGCGCCCTGCAGCAAATACAATTGCATCTTTTGTATTGCCCTCTACGGTATCCAATACCGGAAGTAAGTCTAAATCAATACCATTGGGGATATATAGGATGTCCTTTTTATACAAAGAGTTATATTTTTGCTGCAAAGGCATAGCCACAACCGCAAATACATTAGAAAAACGGATAGCTATATTTTCGTTAACTCTAAAAAATAATTTCACCCACCACCCCCATTTCGTATTTTCTTGCGGCCGGGCATGGGAAGTAAGTACCACCTTATACTTCAATCGCAAAAACGGCAAAATAAAGGCGCCATCGGTATGGTGCAAATGTATCAGATCATATTTTGCGCTAAACAACACATGCAGGCACGATTTAATGTAGTAGATAAGGATGTTTAATTTTTTTATCGGAAAAGATTTAAAAACAATCTGTTCTACATCACCCATCTCGAATCTGGACTCGGCATGCGAAGCAACTGATAATACGGTAAATTTAAACGAACTGTACATACCGGCAATCAGGTTTTGCCCTACCGTAGCAGCGCCCCCAAAAGCGGGTAGTCCCTTAAGCCCGATAACGGCAATTGATTTTTTACCTGCTGCCTTTTCTATCATATTGTTAAAACTAATTGATCTATACCTTATATCCTCTAAAACCATTGTCGAACAACGAATACAAACCCGAAACTTGCATCTTTAGAACACTTAACGAGGTAAGGGCATTTATGGTGATTCGAGGCAACTGTGTCGTTTCCTGATATTTATTAATATTACCCAGAATTGTTGTTACTGCAGTATCAAAACCAAGTTGGCTAACCAGCATGACGTCTCTTGCCGACACTTCCTTTCTGCTACCGAACGGATAAGCAAAATGACGAACTTTTTTTTGCAATCTGAGTTCCAATTCATCCCGGGACTTTAATATTTCGGCATAGGCCTGTTCTTCAGAAAGACTTTTTAAGGCCCTATGCGATACGGTATGCGCTCCAATTGTAACAAGCGGATCATTTGACAGGCTTATAATTTCTTCCCAGGTTAAACTATAGCCTTTTAGCTGAGCCTTCCAGTCCACCCCCTTTTTTGTCAATATTTCGCGAAACTTATCAAGTGGTAAACTACCATTGTTAATAGCATCCCTTATTTTATAAAATACGGCCTCCTTTTTTTTGATTGAATCCACGGATACTTCTAAGGTGAACTTTTCGGTTTTTATGGAGATATTATCCTGCTGCAACAAAAAATCCTCTAACAAATACCACCAAATAAAGGCATCTCCGTTAGGGAAAGAATTTTGTACAAAAATAGTAAAGGGGCAACCGAACTCTTTAAATATCGGATAGGCAAAAAGCAAATTATCTTTATATCCATCGTCGAAACTAAAGACTACAAATTTCTTATTGCTCTGACGATACTTTTCGATTTGATCTAAAGAAATAACATCATAATTGTGTTTAATAAAAAAGCTTATGATCTCACGCAATTTTTCGGGGGTGATTTCAAGGCTCAAATGATTGTGTATTCTTTTTCTTTGATCCTTGGGAACAACTCTGTGAAACATGAGTATGTGCCCGCGCGCACCGGTAAACAACCAAACTAGCTTGTTTATACCTAAGGCAACCAAAAATGGCGAAAGACGAAAGGCCAAAAGTTTTAAATAATACTTAATCATTTGGACAACACTTTGCACTTGTTGAAAAATGGTTCAATTTTCTCATATACTTTACGAAGCTTGCTTGACGAAGTTACAAGCCCTTCAAGCCTTCCCGCCTCTTCCTTGTTGAGCGGATGAATATTTATAAGTACCAAGGCGTATAAAATGCCAAACGCCACACTACCGAGCAACCAACCGCCCAATGTTTGCAAATAAGTGTAAAAAGGCAGACACAAAGCGCCCATCAACAAAAATAAAGCACCATATCGAGATATTATCGCAAGCGGATATTTAATGGGCACGTACCTACGCAACATGATAAGCATAAACACATTTTTAAAGAACTCTCCTAAAACAGTGGCCATAGCCACACCCACTATTCCATATAGTTTCATAAAATAAATACCAGCCACAATACTAAATACAACAATTACTCTGGAATACAGATTTATCTCCACCCGCTCTTTTAGTTGAATTACCAGGTTGAGGGGATAAAAATATCCGTTGATTAATATGCCCACCAACGAAACACAAGTAACCCAATAGGCTGGCAAATATTTCTCTTCGAATACGTGAATGATAACCCCTTTGCCAAATAGGAGGAAATACAAAACCGGAAACATAAACAAAGGCAATAAAACCTTAACCGCAAACATATAAAAGTCATTTATTTCCTTATGGCTGCCGGAGTACGAAAAACGTTTAAAAAATATAGGTTTTAGCACAGATTCGAATTCTCTAAAAGGCAAAATCTTATAAAATATTTCAAAAACTTTTAAGGCAAAAGCATATAATCCCACATAAAACGGCGACGACATGGCTGCTATAATATAGTGATCGCTGGTTTTGCCAATAATGCCATAACCTAACTCTGAGAAAAAAGATAAAAGATAAAACCGCGACACCCTACCTTTTATTGTTAAAACATTGGTATGGTTATCGGGATTATTGGCTTTGCTAAGCTGCTGATAAATACCCGTTAAAACAAAAGCCACAAAAACCAGGGAAGCGATCGCTTCGATGTAAAGCAGCATATTTACCGTTATCTTATCCAGCATTATTAAATAAGCAGAAGCCCGAAACAGCACCACCAAAACATTGGCTTTAGCACTTAACGGATGTTTCAGGAATGAAGAGATAATGGTTTCGGAAAGCACCTTAAGCGCATAGCACAGTACAAAAACAAAAAATGCTTTTATATGCGTATCAAAACTATCTATATTAAAAAATGCCGAAAAACTGTCCTGAAACACCCATAAAAAAAACGAGAAAAGCAGCACCATCGCCGAGGCCAGAGATAAAGCGTACAGCAACAGCTTTCGCACCACATTAAAGTGGCCTCCCTGAGTGAGTTCGGGCACATATCTGAGCAATACATTTTTAAGCGGACTGGTTATAAAAAGCTGATAAACAACAAACAAACCAAATATAAAGGTGTATGTTCCGTAAACCTCTACCGGTAATTTACGAATTACCAATACGGTAGCAAACAAACCCAATATCTGCGTAATAATTTTACCCGCATACACCCAAAGTGTATTGTCAATTAATTGTTTTTTATGCTCTACGGACATTTAGTGTAGTTATATATCTATGTTTAACTTCACCTGATCTAATATACACCTTACGCCCTAGGTAGCTATGAACAACATATTTTAGATACTCGAGTTTTAAAGCCACACGTATGGGCACACCGGATGACTCTACTCCGATACGTTGAACATGGCTTTGGATAATATCATGTCCCATACCTATCACTCCAAAAGTAAGTTCGGTTTTAGGTTTTATCTCCTCAAATAACTGCATCGACACTTTATGGTCGCGCGAGGGAAATGCAAAAATAGAATACCGCAATCCAAAACGATTTTTGACCCAGTCAACACTATGCATTGTTTGATTTATCTGTTCCTGCAGCGTAATGTCATCGTATTTGGGGTGATCCATACTGTGCCCCCCAAACCAAAAACCTTCACTTATCATTTGCTCAATTTGCTGGCTTGTCAAATACACCTGATGCTCGTTCAAATATTGCTCTATATTAACATTAAACAAACTGGCCAACTCATCTAAGATATTCGAATTATTGTACCCCACCGCACTCAGTGCATCATGAAAGTTATCTGCATTGATTCCGTACTTTTTAAACAATGATATCCACAATCCTCTTTCACGATCCACCTCATCGGGCAAAACTGTGCACGCAATAAGATTTTTCTTCCTTTGATAATGAAGATCTTTATTATCAACAAAAAAGGGGTTTATAAAAAATGCAGCAGGAATATTATGTTTCAAAAGAATAGGTCTAATCTTACGGTAGTTCACGGCCAAGCCATCGTCAAATGTAAGAAATACAGAGTGAGGAGGTAATTTTTTACCGTTTAATTTGTGCTCAGTAATATCGGACAAACTAACAAAGTGATACTCATTTTTTAAAAATAGTATATCCTGCTCCAGCTCTTTCTCCGTACGATATATGTTTTTATTAATCAACGGATCGGAGTCCACACCCATAATACTATGGTAATTAAGCACCAACAAGTCTCTGTTGGCCATTGACCTAATCTTTTTAAAAGATACCGGTATAGGAAGTGCAGATAATGTTTTTTTGATGTGCTTCTTTATTTCTTTGTTCATTAATATGTCCCTCTAAGTTTTTGCACAAAGCTAAACATTCGTGCCGCATTAGCCTACTGATAATCCATATGTAAACATAGAGAATAGCATCATACATCAAAATTATAATTTGTAAGCTCTGTATTTTTCGGTAGCTAAGCGCAAATACCATTGTTTATTAAACAGTACAAAAAAAATGGGGTGCCTGTTAAAACAGACACCCCACATTACCCAGACAAAATAAACAAACTAACCTAATCGTTTTGCAACCTCATCCCAATTAATAACGTTATAAAAAGCACTAATATAGTCGGGACGTAGATTCTGGTATTTTAAATAGTAGGCATGTTCCCAAACATCCAAACCTAAAATTGGTGTTCCTTTTACTTCGGCAACATCCATTAAGGGGTTATCCTGGTTTGGTGTTGAACTAACAACCAAACTACCATCTTGTTTTTTAACTAACCATGCCCAACCTGATCCGAATCGGGTGGCGGCAGCTTTTGAGAATTGTTCTTTAAATGCGTCAAAAGAACCGAAATTCTTTTCAATGGCTTGCAATAATTTACCACTGGGTAACCCTCCTCCATTGGGCGACATCACTTTCCAAAACAAATCGTGGTTATAAAAACCACCTCCATTGTTTCGCACCGCAGCCGAATGATTGGAAACTCCTGATAAAATATCTTCTATTGATTTTCCGGCCAGTGCCGTGCCCTCGATGGCCGCATTTAAATTATTAGTATATCCCGCATGATGCTTTGTATGGTGAATCTCCATTGTGCGGGCATCAATATTTGGCTCAAGTGCGTTGTACGCATAATTTAATTCGGGCAGTTTAAATGACATAATTTTTGCTTGATTAAATGTTATACAATATTTTACAATGAAAAAGCCTATAGGCGACTTTATCATCTTTATTTCTTTATCATTGAAATCATCATTATAACGCTGCCACACAAAAATTGTTTAAAGAATTTTTAAATTATTAACTTCGCCTCTCAAAACATAGTTCACATAGCCTATTCGGAACCTATCGTATAATTTTTGAGATACAAGATTTAAACTATTCTAACTACCTTTTCCTCATCAAAAAAACTGATAACGGTGCACAAAGACATCCTTAAATTATCCATCCCTAATATTTTAACCAATATTACTGTCCCCTTACTCAGCATGGTAGATTTGCACTTGATGGGCTATCTGGATTCGGAGCTTTTTTTAGGTGCCGTGACATTGGGTGGTGTAATTTTTAATTTTGTGTATTGGGGTTTTGGTTTTTTGCGCATGAGCTTAAGTGGAATAGCAGCTCAAGCCTATGGAAGGAAAAATAATAACGAAATGGCCATGGTACTGTTCCGAGGTATGGCTATAGCCGTTTTGGGTAGTTTGTTGTTACTGCTGTTTCAAGGAGCTATCGAAAAACTGGGCTTTGCGCTATTGGGCGGATCGCCCGAAGTAACGGAATTGGCCAGGAGCTATTATTATGTAAGGATTTGGGCTGCCCCCGCCGCCATAGCACTTATGGTAATAAACGGCTGGTTTTTAGGCATGCAAAATGCTTTATACCCCATGCTAATTGCCGTAACCATAAACTTAATTAATATAGCTTGCAGCTTTATACTGGTTCGGGAGTTTGGTATGGAAGAACGGGGTGTGGCCTTTGGTTCAGTGATTGCTCAATACACCGGTTTGCTGTTGGCTGCGGGGCTATTCCTCAAGAAGTACCGTGCAGTTCTCAACTACTTTAAGGTGAAAGCTATTTTTGTTGTCGCCGAACTAAAAAGCTTTTTAAATATTAGCGGAGACATATCCGTGCGTATATGGTGCGTAGTAGCGGTTTTTACCTTTTTTACTTCTGAATCGGCAGAATATGGCGATGTAGCACTGGCAGCCAATAGTGTTTTACTACAGTTTCTTTTCCTGTTCTCGTATTTCTTAGACGGTTTTGCCTATGCCGCCGAAGCAATTGTGGGCAAGCATTTTGGCGCATCCAACAAAACAAAATTAATTGAAGCTTCAAAAAAATTATTCTACTGGGGTGTATTTTTTGGCCTTTCCTTTACCCTGGCTTATTATTTTGGTGGAAATTGGATGTTAAATGTATTCACCAATAACCAAAGCGTGATCGACGAAGCAGAAAAGTATATGCCCTGGTTGATCTTTATCCCCATCGCCAGTTTCGCATCCTACATATGGGACGGCATTTACATTGGCGCCACCGCATCAAAGGCTATGCGTAACACCATGCTCGTCTCCTCCATTCTGTTTTTCTTTGTGCCCTACTATTTCTTTTACCACTATATGGGCGTACACGCCCTATGGATGTCCATGCTGCTGTTTATGTTGTCAAGAGGTATAACGCAAACCGTTTTAGCCAAGCGTGCAGTTTATGCAAAATTGGTATAATAGAGCTGATAACATCCCGGCAAGCTATACAGCTTAAATTCATATAAAGCTCAGGCTCTCTGTTTTTTATCTCATCCCATATTTCTATGGGCTACGTGAGTATCCAGATTTTTCCCGCAGGAATAAATCTAAAATTCTGCATGACAGTCTTTGCCAGCATGAATGCTGCCCAAGCATGTCGCTTATCTATTAAATCAACCTATCCCCTCCCCTTTATCCGGGGGACGTTTTGCTTCGGATTTGAGGTACGCCCTGCTACACGACCCCACCGATGCCTTGTTTAGCCTTTAGCACTTTGACCCAAAATAAATAATCCACTAATAAATTCTACCTCAAACCTCTACTGCATGATTGTACATAAAAACATACTTGACTTTTATACTACAAAGCACTCCGCATGCCGAACTATATTTAGCTTTCCCTGTTATTTTTAAGTACGCATCCCTATAGAAACAAAAGCTATATCCATTTTTAATTTAAACGCCTGCGAGCCAGATGGTTTTTTGGGCAGAGACAATTTGAATATAAAAAGGTTCCTATAGCAATTTGTTCTTAATGGCAACCTATCTAATACGTTATAGATGTATTCCTACTGCTTTGGGAGCCGATATTTTTTACTTCAAACCATCATGCCCGCTTTTGAGCTCCACGCTAAGGTGGAAGCCTGCCTGGCCGGTGCCGGATGGAATGGCTTTGCCCCTTTCTCAGGCAGGCCGGAAATACGATATAAAAAACAAAGCCATGAAAACATCACTCTCTCTAATCCTCTGTTTTTGTATTACTTTGGAAGCTAATGCACAAAATAACATTACCCCTTCGCCAATCATTTTTATTTACGATGCCAGCGGCTCAATGTGGGGACAGATGCAGGGACAAACCAAAATGGAAATTGCGACAGAGGTGTTGACTACCGCCATAAGCAAGCTCCCCGACAATCAAAAAATTGGATTAGTGGCTTACGGTCACCGCAAAGAAGGCGACTGTGCAGACGTGGAATTTTTGGTGGATGCGGAAAGCGGAAGCAAAGCGGAGGTGATAACATCCATTAAAGGCATCAAACCATTGGGTAAGACGCCCTTGGCCTATTCGGCATCGCAGGTGATAGATAAATTGCGCCAAACAAAACTTAGCGCTACCGTCATCCTGATCACAGACGGCATAGAATCGTGCGACGGCAACATCTGCAATGTAATAAAAGCGGCCAAAGAAGAAGGGATCGACTTTAAAATCCATATCATCGGTTTTGGGTTAAAATCAGGAGAAACCGGGCAGCTGCAATGCGCCGCACAAGCCGGCAACGGCTATTACTATGATGCGTCAGACGCCGATGGCCTGTCCGATGTTTTACAACAGGCCACTGCAATAACCATTGACAAACCCGAAGGCAATGTTTCGGTGTATGCCATTAAAAACGGGATACCCATCGACGCCTGGATCAAAGCATACGACATTGTTGCAAAGCGACGACCTATCAGCGTTCGTACATATGGCGATACAGCTTACTTTTATCTACCCCCGAGCAAATATAATTTTGAGGTAAGACCTTTGGGAGGCAGTGATGTGGATATGATTACCATCCCCAACATCGAAAGCTTTGAGGATAAAATGGTACACCAAACTATTTCGTTCGATGGCGGGATATTGGGCATTACCACTACCAACAACGGAAAAAACTGGGACTGCATCGTAAAACTCTTCGATGCGAACAACAAAATGGCTGCCTACGTTCGCACTTATCAAACCCCCAAAGAAGTAGAAGTAAATCCAGGCATTTATAAAATTACGGTACAGGCATTGGCCATGAATGGCACCGAAACAAAAACCCAAATAAAAGACCTTACCATTATAGCAGGACAATCCACCCCTGTATCGTATGATTTTAAAACGGGCAATTTTCAAATTTACACCAAAGCAGGCAATGAAAACATCGACGCTGTTGTTACCGTAAAAGAAACAAGCACAGGTACGAGAGTTGCCAGCTCCCGCACGTACACCAAAGGTGCAAAGTTTTTATTGAACCCGGGCATCTATGAGGTTAAAGCAGCTCCTCTTGGTGAACATAAAACCAAAGCTGCCCAAACATTTACGGTAGAGGTGAGGCAGGGTGAGCTTACTACCAAAGAAATAAAATTTTAGTTGGGTAGCCTGCGCACGTAACAATACTTTTACAGATACGTATTTGCAATAAAGCGTATAAACCAACGTTCTGAAAGAATCAAACACAACAAATTTATTTAAGATGAAAGCAAACACACTATTTTCTGTATTGGCAAGCGCATTATTGCTTGTACTGCTAAGCACCTCGTGCACCAAGAATGACGAACCCGGTAACATGCCCGAGCTTCCCCCGGTAGAATCCCTTATGATGGACTTTGGCCAATTTATCGATGAGCCGTCGGACAATGAAACATTAAAAGCGGGTTATACCTATGGGAATGCGTTGTATTCCTATGTCTCCGTTTCCTTTTGGAATGTTATGGTGACCGTACCGATGGTGATCCCCGTTGCCGTTTACTTAGAATCCTTTAATCATACGCCCCAATACCTTGGCGACAATACCTGGCAATGGGCCTATACCGTTACCGAGGGAGCCGATGCTTATTCGGCAAGGCTGGTGGCCACAAGGATATCCAATGCGGAGTTCACGGCCGAAATGTTCATCAGCAAAGCCGGTTCGTATGAAGACTTTAAATGGTTCGAGGGCACTGTACGCTACGACCGTACCCACGCCGATTGGACCATGTACGAGAGCCCGGCCAACAATGTGGCATGGCTGAACATAGAATGGAACAAGAATTGGGAACAGGACGTTTCGGACATTAGCTACAAGATAGTTAAGCCCGGCGATAAAGAGAATGGCAGCTACATTACCTACGGAATAACCAATGATGCGGATTACGACGCTTTTTACACCATCTCTTTATCGGAAAAGCAGACCTTTATTAAATGGAACCGCAACAACAAAACAGGCACCGTTAAAGATGAAGTTCATTATGGCGATGCCCTGTGGCATTGTTGGAACGAAGATGCACAAGATGTGGATTGTAATTAATATTATTTTTTCACAAACTTATTCGTCATCCGAGAGATACCGTTTTCTAATGTGATAAAGTAAATGCCGGGATTCAGGTCCGAGATATCGATCTTGTATTCCCGGCTTTCCTTGTTGAACCCGTTCATGACTTCTTTGCCCCTAATATCTGTTATCCGATACCTGAAACTTTGGTTTAGTTGGCTTTTAACGGTCAATTCTTCCGCTGCCGGATTAGGATATATTTCGAACGCCGGGGTTTCCGTTGGCTCTTGTTTAACCGAGACTGGAATGTCGGGTAGTTTTAGTTTATACAGCCTGGAATTGTAGTTGTAATGGGCATGAAAGTAAAGATACCCGTTGATTTCCGTAAATCCACCCGGATATGAACTGTTGTACTTATACCCGATGTTATGTACCATCACCGTGCCCTCTTCGGTGCCATCGGTTTGCCAGAGTTCTGTGCCGTTTATTCCATCATCGGCCGAGAAGAAAAGGAGACCTGCCGCCTCGTAAAATCTTCTGGGATAAGAGTGCCCATAAGGAATACCCCCAGGTTCCACATTGATGTTTTTTAGCATTTTAGTGCCCTCTTCGGTGCCATCGGAAATCCAGAGCTCCTGGCCATAGACGCCGTCGTGTGCCTGGAAAATCAGTTTCCCCTGATAGCTGATCAAGGCGTCGGGAAAAGAAGAACCGCTGCTGCCCGGCCAAATGTCTTTCACCAGATTTACCACGCCGGTGTTTTGGTTGTAAACAAAAAGTTCGGCACCATAATCTACATGGGAAGCCCTGAAAAAGATCTTTGTGCCCACCTGGGTGAGATGATAGAGGTCGGAGCCCCCGGCACCCGGGTTGATGTCCTGGATCATTTCAACACTTCCCGGGATGCCTGTTGACCTGGCCAACTCACTTCCGTAATCTTCAAAAGTGGCTCTGAAATAGAGGGTATCCCCAAAAGTCTTTAATCCCGCCGCATATCCATCACTGATCTTTAACGTATTGGCAGCCGTCCCATCGGTACGATTGAGGCCCCTCCAGGTGAAACCACAACTTACGGTTGCAAAAATAAGGGTGCCGTTAAAATCGGTCAGTTCATGGGGAAAGGAGGATCCTTCCTCACATATATTTATCACCACGCCAGTGCCGGCAGAAGTACCATCCGAAGCCCATAGTTCCGTGTATATTCCGGGCCGATAGGTCCGGTAATACAGCAGATCGCCCGAGGCCGTGAGCATGTGGTGCAACTCCATGCCAGCGTCATCCACGTCGGCAATCCATTCGGTGCCTGCTTCCGTGCCATCGCTTATAAAAAGCTGCTCCTTCACACTCATGCTGTCGGCCATGAAGAACAACCTATCGTTAATAACCACAAAATTGTGTGGATAGGCACGCCCCGAAGGATTCAGATCCAGCACCTCGTAGGTTCCCGCTTCTGTTCCGTCGGAACGCCAGAGTTCAGAGTCCCAATCCCCGGTATGACCGGGAAAATAAAGGATGGTATCAATAACAGCAATCGATTGCCCCCTTACCTCGAAGGTAAGTCCGGGAGAGACCCTCTCCGGTAGCTGGGCGCTGCCCAAAACAAAAAAACCGAAGAAAACAATTGAAAATGCAAGAATCTTTTTCATGACGGTAGGGTTTAGAAGATTAAAAATCAGACAATTAAATATATATACAAGTTACGATAAGAAAAGGATGATTGTCAAGTTTTATTGGAGGTTTCACCTTAAAATACTTATCTTTTACACACATTATTAATTTCCAATACAGGCAAGAATATTTATTTAAATGCAGTTAAGCCTATTAAGCGTTTTAGTATTTAATTTGAAAGTAAATACAAATAATAAACATTAGTAATAAAATGAAATGCAAAAGCTTTGAAATTCCATACTGGGCATAGCCAAAACATTATGTCTGACCTTAAATGACGACACGCCAATTTAAATAATTGAAAAATTAGTACATTTGAAATCTAAAATTATAAATAATATAAAATGACGGTTGAACTAGCTGAATATCTTATTGGACTTGACAAATATATTGTTCTGAATGGTGAAAAAAAAAACACCTTTATGATTAATATTCAGCATCCTATGAGTATTCGCTTGACACTTTCAGCACCTGACGATTTAGACCAAAATTTATTGATTAACATTAAAGAAAGTGAAAAAAAATCGTTAAAGATTAGTCTTCATCATCAAGACAATAGCACTCAAAATGGTTTGTTAAGAGTTGATTTTAACGGGCGTCACTTTAACCCGATTGAAATAACTGAAACCGTGCCTGAAACGTTCAGACCTTTTGCAGGGCAATGGTTAGATGATTATGCAGGTCATATACATTATGTAGTAAATGGTTACAAACCCTTAGCTTGGGCGGTACCTTTGGAGGTGGACGACTTTGCGGTAAAAGAACTTAATGGTAGGGAAGATTACATACCAATTCTTAAGGCATTTTTTCAAAAAATCACCCTTAAAACAATTGTCACCTTTAACCATCAAATGAGATTAATATGAATTGGATAAATACATTAATGGACGATTATTACTCTTTTCTAAAGGAAAAAACTTTAGTAACAACCAGTAATTCGTCTGATTGGATAGAAATTAGTACACCTTTTGTTGGTTTGTTTAACGATACAGTTGACATCTATGCTAAAAAAGAAGGTAACCGGATTATTCTATCGGATGATGGCAATACGTTTAGAGACTTGGAATTAAGTGGCCTAGAAATTTCACGCTCTCCCAAAAGAAAAGAAATACTTGACCGAATTCTTATCAACTATGGTGTTCGGGTAAATAATGAAGAATTAATAACCGAAGCTACAGAGAGAGATTTCCCTCAAAAAAAACTACATCTAATATCTGCTATTTTGGAAACAGCAGATATGTATTATTTGGCAAGACATACTGTAGCCTCAGTCTTTAGGGAAGACGTAAAATCATATTTGGATGAGCAGGAACTGATTTATACACCTTATTTTATTTCCAAAGGCAGTACAGGACTTGAATTTACTTTTGATTTTCAAATAGCCTATAGAAATACCGAAATCGTGATTAAGTCATTCAACTCAGTAAATAAAATGAATCTACCTCACTTCTTGTTTACTTGGGAGGATATTAAAAAAGTGCGAGAGCAACAAACCCAGAAAGCTATAATTGGGTTAGCTGTAATAAATGACATTGACAGAGAAGTAAGTGACGAATATCTATCAGCACTAGACAACAAAGGTGCACAATACATCCTTTGGAGTCAAAGACATAACCTTGAAAATATAAACAAGATTAAATTAGTAGCATAATCAATGAAGATATGAAAGAAGGACGAAAGCATAACAAAGAATAACCATAATCATATGAAACGAACCATGCGAATTCGTCACACACACGCGTGTCGCTGAAGCTTTAGCGTAAGCACAGGGGAGGTCATTATTGGCGAGTTCCATCGAATACCAATAAGAACAAATATTTATAATGAGATCGTTAGTTTGTAGTTGACTTAAATACGCAATGAAAATAAAGAATTAAACGTAATTTTTTAACTTGGTAAAAAAGCTCCACCTGCTGCGCTAACTTAAATAATGAGATAGATAAAATCTAAGTTTCATATTAAGGACAGCAGGTCATTGAGTTAAAGCCAGAGAGTATTTAGGGCAGAACCCACTATCACGATGTTAGCCACTCAATACGGAGCATAAAACTAGATGTTTATGCAAGTATATGGAATTGATTTGTCAATGGAAAAGTTTGATGTAAATTTTATTGACGCAAACGGTAAAGAGACTCACTGGTTGGTAAAAAACAAATTGGGTTCTATATCCAATTTCTTAGAAAGTGTTCCTGAAGGAGATGTTTTGTGTGCGGAACATACAGGTGCTTACGGAGACTTATTGGTTTACCTGTGTAACCAGTTAAATCTACATATAGCCCTGGTTCCGGGCTATACAATAAAGCATAGCTTGGGGATAACAAAGGGAAAGAGCGATCCTGTAGATGCAGGAAGGGTCCGGGAGTATGGAGAAAGGTTCTTTGACAAATTAGTGTTCAAGGAGTATGACACAGAAGAAATTGTAGAGCTGAAATCACTTTACACATTGCGTTCTCAATTAGTAAAGACCCGCAAGGGATTAAGGACAGGTAACCATGGGCGTTCTATTTTACCAATGCAAAGCGTAAGTGTAAACAAACATCTTCAAAAGGTATTGCATAACCTGGATGACCAGATAAAGGAAGTAGAAACTGAAATAGAGGCAGTAATAATGGCAAAAAATGAACTCAAAGAGAATTACGAACTGGCAATCACGGTCAAGGGCGTAGGGCCTGTAATAACCACGAATTTGCTTATAAGGACGGGTAACTTTGAAACCATAGGCACGGCTAAAAAAGCGGCCTCTTTTGCGGGTGTATGCCCTTTCCCCAACGCATCCGGAAAGATGGTCGGGAAGTCTAAAACAAGCCCGTTTGCAGACAAAGAACTAAAGTCCTTACTCTATATGGGGGCCAAGTCAGCAGTAAAGCACAACAAAGAATACCGTTTATATTACGAGAGAAAAAAGATGGAAGGGAAGCCACATTTTTTAATCATGAACAACGTAGCAAACAAATTGCTCAGGACAATATATAGTGTTGTGAAAAACAAAACACCATATAGTCGAGATTATATATGTCTTGATCCAAGAGAGAATAATATTAATAGCTCCACTGAAAAAGTGGCTTAAAAACTTGTAAATTATTAGAGTATATGAAAAAACTACTCAAGCCCGCCAGCATCGCTTTTTACCTGTTAATGTTCGTCCTGTTTTTTATCGTAGGCGTTTATGTGCCTATACTAATTGGCGCAGGGAAAAATCAGATGTTGGCGGGAGGAGCCATCATATTGGGTTGGGGCGTAATGTTCGCGGGCATTGCTTTTATCGCCTCCTTTTTTATAGTTTATTACGTCCCGCATAAAATCATCGTAAAACTCAACTGGCTTTTCTTGATATTGTTGGCCATATCCTACGGAATTACCCACCTCCGCTATCTGCAGCGTAATAAAAAACGCCAACAAGAACAGAGAGAAACGGGACAACCCCAGAAAAAACCTACCCAACCGATACTTTATCAAACTACTGGTATAAATGGTACCACCATGTCCGTTACATCAACCGCGGAGGCTACAAACAATCCGAACTAAGCCATTAGAGTATGCCGGGGAGCTGAAAATTAAATATGATTTATCACAACCCCTATCGGTAGTAGAAATCTGGTTGTTGGTAAAGTTGCTTACTCGCCACCGGCAAACACAGGCCAAAGGATGGATACGCCGGTGGAAAGACAATAAACTGCTTATAAGCTTTTCGTTACTGTATAAACGAGCTATCCCTTCACAAATATTGATTTGATGATGTGTTGTGCCATTTTGGGGTTCTCTTTGAGTCGCCGGGTAGAATAGCCGAACCAGTCCTCACCGTAAGGCACATAGACCCTCATTTTATGGCCGTCGGCCACAATACTACTGCGTAGTTTGGGTGTTACCCCGTACAGCATTTGAAATTCATACATATCTTTGGGCACATTGTATTTATCAATCAACTCGTACGCACCCTTTATCAATGCCTGGTCGTGCGTAGCTATGCCCACATAAACGCCTTCGCAAAGCATTCGCTCCAGGAGCTTCAGGTAATTCCGATTTATTTTTTCCCCATCCTTGAAGGCTATGTCTGCCGATTCGTTGTAAATGCCTTTGCACAATCTAAAGTTTAAGGGAGAATCGGGGGTGTGTTCCTTTAGCAACTCTTCCAAATCCGCTTGGGTCCGTTTTAAATAGGCCTGTAATACCAAGCCAACATTATTAGGGAACGCACGCTTTAACCTAAGGTACAGTAACAGTTCCTGATCCACCCTTTGGGCATCTTCCATATCGATGCGTACAAAATTTTTATGCTTACTTGCCAGCGCAACGATACCGCGGATATTTTGGTAACATTTTTCCGGATCAATCAATAAACCAAAGCTGGTAGGCTTGAGTGAGTAATTCCCTTTGATTTGGGCTTTTTCAAAGGACGCAATAATCTGCAGATATTCTTCGAGATGCTCGTCAGCCTGCCGAATATTTGTAATAAACTCACCCAATAAATCCACGGTAACACAAACACCTTGTTCGTTTAGGCTTTGCGACACTTTAATGGCATCCTGAACAGATACTCCGGCAATATATTTTTTTGAGAATACCCAGATAAACTTTTTAGGGCAATACGGAATCACCGTGGCTATCGCTTTGTTAATCATATTTGTCATGTTTATCCCTATTTAGTATCCAACATCACCCTCTGATTCCTCTCTAAAGACAGCAAGCCATTTGTTGCCGCTTAATGTAAAAGTCTATTTATTTACCGTCGAAAAAAATGACTATTCTCACAAAATACAAACTAACATACAACTCAAGAATGCCATAAATCACATTTCAATCAATGAAGCCTTGGCCGGCAAGCAGTAAAGCACTTTTAGTATGCTACAATCATAGAATTTCCAATTTTTAACCTTACGTTCCCCATTAAAAACTTACAAAACACTTCAACCAAATAATGTAATTCACTCACCCATTTATTAAGTACAACAGGGGCTTACACAACACTAAAGGCCATTTTATCATTATTTGTCAAAAGAAAGTAGACCTTAATCAAAACTATTTTCAAAAACTTTCGTTAAAGAACGCAACACAACATTTAAATCAACCAAGGTGATCAATCAACACAACACAACCATTCGCCTGGCCATTTTTACTTTCTTGTTCTCGCTGATTGGTAATATCAGCTTGGCACAAGACTGTTCTTATGTGTCCAATGCGAACGACATACAACCCGATGGACTATGTGCCCCGGTTAACGTAGATTGGGAGGTTATTTATAGAGGGGTGAATAACAATGGGGCATCAGTTCAAATTCAGTATGATTGGGACGACGGAAACCCCGTTGAAATTGTTGATGCCGTGCTAACCAATGCAGTAACAAGAGAATGGACGGCAACGCACAAACATGAATATCCAAATACAGGTAGCAAGTGCAACTACCAACCACGGGTAAACTTAGTTGTTAATGGGGTGGTATGCACCAGCTCTACGCAATTTCAAATTGTAACCGTTTGGGACACCGATGATAAAAACGGTGGCTGGCTTGAAATCGACCCAGCAGTATATCCCATTTGCGTGGGCAACGATGCACTATTCAATTTTACCGACAACAGCCAATGGAACTGCACCCCCACGTACGAAAACGATGTGATTAATGATCTGAATCGCTGGGTTCAGTGGATATATGGAACCGGCGGAACAGACATTTTCGATGCCGAAGTGGATGGTTTAGTTAGGGTTTATCCTTTTGCCGGTAATATTAATCATGTGCCTGGCCCTGTGGAAAGCCCTGTTGCTCCCCATAATACCTCTTTAGATATTTACATCCCCAATCATCATCCGGTAGGTGCATTTTTTGAGGTGACCCTGCGCAACTGGAACGTGTGTAACCCCTACGACGACCCAAGCATTCCGGGGCCACCTGCCAACGCAGCGGACGGCGACTATCCGCCGGAAACAGTTACCGCTATGGCAATAATCGTAGCCTTGCCCGATGCAACAATAGATCCCGTAGCCAATGTATGCGAATCAGAGCCACCATTTTTATTGATAGCTGTTGATGGTGGTGGAACATGGTCGGGGCCGGGCATAAGCGATCCTGCAAGTTCCATGTTTGACCCCGCACTAGCAGGTCCCGGAACACACACCATCACTTATTCCATTACCGATGGTAATGGATGCTCCGATTCAAAATCGGTTGTTATTATTGTAAAAGAATCGCCCAAAGCCGATATTACTCCCAGCGGCCTGACCAATTTTTGCCCCGGTGTAGTTATGGATTTAGATGGTAACCCCAGCGACGGAGAAGCGCCGTATACCCATAGTTGGACGGGACAAACCGGGCCCCTAAACAACACCTCTATTCAAGCTCCTGAATTTCAAGCCTCAACAGTAGGCAAATACAATCTCATTTATCAGGTTACCGATAAAAATGGTTGTTGGGGTAAAGATACCATTGAATTGGATGTTGCAGAAGTTAACATATCCTTTGCCCATAAAAACATTGAAACCTGTTTGGGTACAGCAGTAACACTAAACCCAAATCCTTCCGGAGGTTCCGAATCCTTTGTTTTTCACCAATGGACCGGGGCACGAACCGATAAACTATCCGCCACAGATATACAAACACCCGATTTTACAGCCGACGAAACAGGTGTATTTACCTTCGACTACACGGTTAGGGATTCGTACGGATGTGAAGGGACGGAAACAATTACCATTACCGTTTATGCGCAACCTGTTGCCGATGCGGGAACCGACATTACTGAATGCGGTTTAAAAACAATACTGGCAGCCAATGCCAGCATAGGCAACGGTACCTGGAAAGTTATTAGCGGCCCCGGCAGTCTGGCCTTGGAGTCGTTTACCATACCTGCTCCCAACGTGGTTGCCGATACCTACGGCACCTACTTCCTTCGGTGGACTGAGAATAACCTGGGATGCATCGACTCAATGGACGTAAACCTGACCTTTGTGGAGATGCCCACGCCAAGCGTGATGCCCAACAAGGACACATGCGGACTTTCGCTTCAGCTAATTGCCAACAAGCATATTGGTAGCGGTAAATGGGTAAAGACCGAAGGGCCGGGCAATGCATTATTTTCAGACAGTAGTAAAGAAAAAACTCAGGTAAGCGTTAACACAAGTGGCAAATATAAATTTGCCTGGGTAGAAGATAATGGCCATTGCATTGCAGGAGACACCCTGGAGGTTAATTTCTTTACCGTACCCACAGCGCAAATAACACCCCCCCCAGCCTTGGCTTGTACACCCATGCAGATTGATTTTCAAAACACATCGGTAGATGCCGACAGCTATTATTGGGATTTTGGCAATGGGGTAATTTCGAATCTCGAAAATCCTCAACAAATATTTACAAACAAAACACCCCATGCTGTTGATTACGAAATAAGCATGATAGCCACTACAACAAATGGCTGTGCCGACACCCTTAAGCATAGCGTTAAGGTGGCACCTAGACCTATTTCTTATTTTGATGCCGATAAAAAAACGGGTTGCAGTCCTTTAATTACCAAGTTCACCAATAAGTCGCAGGGCGGTGATAGTTACGCGTGGACATTTGGTGACTCCTCGCCACAAGAAGCCGGCACGGACGCCTTGCACACATTTACCAATATCGAAACCTACACCCAATCGTACCAAGTACAATTAGTTACTACTAACACATACAGTTGTACCGACACATCAAGGCTTTTTGTTTCGGTTTACCCCAATCAACAGTTTAACTTAACGGCAAGCCCCGACAGCGGATGCTCCCCATTAAACACAACATTCACCGCTGATCCGGGCGCATTTAAATATGAATGGGATTTTGGTGATGGACACAAAATACCGGGTGCCGGCATTAACGCAAAGCTTTTTGAAAACAATACAAAACTTAAACAAAAACACAAGGTAACCCTTTACACCACCACATTTTATGGCTGCCTGGACACCACTGAAACAAACATTACAGTACTGCCTTCGCCAACAGCAAAGTTTCAACCGGATAACACCAACGTGTGTGCTCCTAAAGAGGTACTATTCACCAACAGTTCAACCGATGCTGTTCAATCATACTGGGAATTTGGTGATGGCAGCACAATAAGCACTCCCGGCAACCAAAATGTAAATCACAATTATATCAACAACACCTTTACCCCGCGTAATTTCAGAGTCAGACTTGTTACCGAAAATAGCTTTGGCTGTAAAGATTCGATAGATGGCTTTACCATAGTTAATCCGGCAGTTAATGCTTCCATAAGTGGTGCAACAACGGATTGTGCACCTTTTGAAGCGCACTTTGGCAATAACACAACAGGTGCCAACACTTACCTCTGGGATTATGGTGACGGAAACACATCGGCAGGAATGTTGGGTAAAAATATTTTTGAGAATAACACCGATGTCGAACAAGATTACGAAATAAAAATGATAGCTTCATCAGTATACGGCTGCTCCGATACAGCAAGCGTTACCGTGAAAGCACTACCCTCACCCAATACCTATTTTGAACCCAACGACTTTACGGTTTGCTCACCTAAGCAAGTTAAATTTACCAACTTTACCCAAAATATCATTAACTCAGTTTGGCGGTTTGGCGATGGCACTTCCACCTCAACACCTGGCAACGAAAATGTTGAACATACCTACATTAACGATGACTTTGTACCTAAAGATTTTAAAATACAACTCATCACCGAAAATAGTTTTGGATGCAAGGACTCAATGGACGGGTTTACCAGTGTTAAACCAAAGGTAGTAGCTAAAATAACAGGAAGCGACAAGGGATGCTCACCATTAGAGATGAGTTTTGGGAACGAATCGGCAGGTGCCAACAGCTTTGTTTGGGACTATGGCGACGGCAATTCATCTACAGGCTACCTGGGGCTTAACATTTTTACCAACGATACCGATACCGACAAAGAATATAACATAGCAATGGTTGCCCAATCGGCCTACGGATGCAGCGATACGGCACATACAACGGTTACCGTATACGCAACGCCTGCTCCACAATTCAGCGTTACGCCACAACAACAGCAAATGCCACGCTCAACCGTACAAATAGATAACCAAACCACAGGCAGCAACTGGCAGTACTTTTGGGATTTTGGGGATTCAAACACAGCGCAGGATAAACAGCCCAAGCAACACACCTATGCCGATTACGGGAGTTACAGCATTGAGCTAAAAGCATTTTCGGAACACTGCGAAAACAGCTTAAAAAAACAAATTCTCATTATTGCCAATCTGCCTGAGGTAGAATACGGGCCGTCGGCAGAAGGCTGTCCGGCATTAACGGTTGATTTTTACAGCACTGCCAAAAATGCCGAAAACTATTTATGGGATTTCGGCGATGGAAACAGTTCATCGGATCCCAACCCTACGCACACCTATTACACGAAAGGTAAGTACACTGTTAAACTAACTGTAACAGGACCAGGCGGTCAAACTATAAAAGATGATTTAATCATCAACGTATATCCCGAACCCACAGCCCTTTTTGAGGTGTTCCCTAACGTGGTTACCATTCCGGGCGAAACGGTTACTTTTGGTAACAAATCGATGGGAGCCAATAGCTTTTCATGGGATTTTGGTGATGGCCAAAGGTCCATTGAAATGCACCCAAAACACAATTACACAAAAGCAGGAGATTACAGCATTACCCTGGATGCCAAAAACGAATTCGGCTGCACCAACACATATGTTCAGCGCAATGCGGTTACTGCACAAGAGGGGGGCGACATATCCTTTCCCAATGCCTTTACCCCTAACACAACAGGACCAGGCGATGGTCGCTACGACAGAACAGATACCAACAACTACATTTTTCATCCTGTTGTTCAGGAGGGTATTGAAGAATATCAGTTGAAGATTTTTAGCCGTTGGGGACAACTATTATTTGAAAGCGACAACATAAAAATAGGTTGGAACGGCTATTATAAAAATCAGCTTTGCACACAGGGTGTGTACATTTGGAAGGCGACTTGCCGATTTAGTACCGGACAAGTAAAAGTATTAACTGGCGATGTAACTTTAATAAGATAGATGAAACGAGCCATGGATATACTTAAAATTCAGAGGGTGTTATTATTGGCGAGTTCCATATGGCTAATAAAATCAATTGTGAACACATGAATAGAACAATCACCTACCTATTGGCTCTATTTATAGGGGCAGCCATGCTAAACAAGGCATCGGCACAGGATCCCCATTTTTCACAATTTTATGCCAATCCTCTTTATATGAGCCCTTCGCTTGCCGGAGCTACTGATGGCGGAAGATTGATAATGAATTACCGTAACCAATGGCCCGGGATAAACAAAGCTTTTGAAACCTATGCCATCTCTTTCGATAATTTTTTTGGTGCACTCAACAGCGGCTTGGGTTTTATGCTTTATCAGGATAAGGCCGGGAGCGCGGGTTTAACTACCACACAAGGGGCGTTTCAATACAGCTACAATTTAATGCTGAATGATGATTGGCAGATTATTCCGGGTATTCAATTTACCTATGGAAACAAAACCATCGATTTTAGCAAACTCGAATTTGGAGATGAAATGGCGGGTATGGGTGGCTCAGGTTCATGGAGCAGACTCAATAACGAAAAAGCAGAATACATCGATTTTGCCGCCTCCGTATTTCTTTACAGCTCTAAATATTGGATAGGTGCCACCATTGATCACTTGGCTCAGCCCAATTATTCGTTTATGAACGAACGGATGCGAATGCCTCTTAAAACGGTTTTATTTGGTGGAATGAACATATGGAATGAAAGAAGCCGACAAAAAACCTCTCACCGGTCCTTTTCGTTAAGTTACAGGCTGCAGCAGCAGGCCAAAGATGTACAATTAGACATGGGTGTTTATTGGTTTAACGATCCTATTGAAGTAGGAATTTGGTACCGCGGCATTCCCTTTATCACAACAGAAAACAGCACAGGAGTCAATCAGGATGCCATTGTAGCACTTTTATCGTATAAATACGGCCCTCTGCGTTTTGGCTATAGCTACGATGTATCTGTTTCAGGATTGGGATGGAATGCACAAGGCGCACACGAATTATCACTTGTTTTTGAATTTAACCAAAGAATAAACCTAAGGCTAGGCGGCAAAAGACCAGCATTGCCTTGTTCCGAATCAGCAAATCCACTATCCAGTAGCAGCCACAGTAAATACAAACGTAAAAAAAGAAGGGTATTTTAGGGTTAGGAGTTAGGGATTAGGTGCTAGGAGTTAGTGGTTAGGAGTTGGGTTAACTGTAATAACAATCTGCCATAAAAAAGGAGGAAGCCCCTTTCGAGCGTTCCTCCAATTTTTAACAAACTAATACTTCCGTATTTATACAACAATGAATTGAGAATTTTGCTCATGAGCCTTTACATTATTTTGCCAGATTATGACTGAATAATGGTGAAAAGGCTTTATTAAGCTACTTCAACCTTCCGTACAGGTTTTGGTTTTACTTCTTCCCTTTTGGGCAGATTAACACGCAATACCCCATTTTCGTAGGACGCGCCAATAGCGGCATCATCCACTTTTTGTTTAGGTACCCCAAATGTTCTGGTAAAACCAGCATAATTAAACTCTCTTTGCCTGTAAGTCACTTTATCCTCAGCTTCTTTACCTTCGGCCGAAATGGTCAATCTGCCATTATTCAACTCGATGTTAAAATCTTCCTTTTTTAATCCTGCGGCAGCCAGTTCAATTAAATATTGATCATCATTTTCAATAATATTAACGGCTGGAATCGATTTTTGTCCTGAATACATCCCATGCTGATTCATAAAAAAATCACCGCCCATTAAATTGTTTACCAATGACTCAATATTGCTGTTTGTTCTTTTTACTAGTGTCATAATGAAATCCTCCAATTTAAATTTTATAATTATTTACTAATTGTTTCACTCACTTTATCAAAGCCTGTACCACACAAAACTTTAAGACTCAAAGTCGGGTATACACGGCTTTTGAGTGTCATATTGGCACTTTTGAAAGCTTTATAAGCCATTATGGCATTAACAAGTTTACTAATATTTATTTTAAGAGGATATTAGATAATTTGCACTATAAGTCATCCGGATTTCAGAGGCTGGATTGATTTTTCCGCATACCCAAATCGATCCCATTTTTTCTATATGGTGCGTCATGGACGATTATTGGAGGGGTATAAACAAAAAAAGAGCAACCGAAATGAGTTTTCGATTGCTCTTTTTAAAGATGGGCGGCGACCTACTCTCCCACATTTCTGCAGTACCATCGGCGCTAACGGGCTTAACTTCTCTGTTCGGAAT